>NZ_JRMM01000042.1:0-28933 GCF_000972905.1 Mycobacterium sp. UM_Kg27 | reverse complement strand
ATGTGTATAAGAGACAGCCGCGAAACTGCCCGGGGTACGGGTGGTGGTGGCCGGTGGTCCGTCGGGCAGCAGCGGTCTGGCCGAACCGGGCGGCCTGGTTCGGCTGGCGGCCGAACTGGGTATCAGTGACAGGGTGACGTTCCTGCCGCCGCAGTCCCGTGAGGATCTGGCGACGCTGTTCCACGCCGCCGACCTGGTGGCCGTGCCGAGCTACTCCGAATCGTTCGGTCTGGTGGCGCTGGAGGCGCAGGCCTGCGGGACGCCGGTGGTGGCCGCGGCCGTCGGCGGTTTGCCGGTGGCCGTGCGCGACGGGGTCACCGGGCGATTGGTCGACGGGCACGGGACCGACGCCTGGGCAACGGCTCTCGATGAGCTGTTGCGGTTGGGTTCGGGACCTCGCGGATGGGCGATGCGCCGGGCCGCGGTCAGCCACGCGGCGCAGTTCTCCTGGGAGCGCACCGTGGACGCCCAGTTGGCCAGTTATAGCCACGCCATAGCAGACTTCGCCGCGGCTCGGGGCGGGCGGATGCGGGTGCTCGGTTCCGCGCGGCGGCCTCGCCGCTGGCCGACGCGGCGCGGGGCGCGCGCGTGAACCGGGGCGACGTTCAGGAGCTCATCGAGCGCACGCTGCAGGCCGCCGAGCTCACCTACTCGCCGACGCCGGGCTCGCACGGCGGGCTGCCGGGGCTGGTCGTGGAGCTGCCCGGCGAGCGCAAACTCAAGACCAACACCATCCTCAGCATCGGCGAGCACTCGGTGCGTGTCGAGGCGTTCGTCTGCCGCCAACCCGACGAGAACCACGCCGGCGTCTACCGCCACCTGCTCAAGCGCAACCGCCGGCTGTACGGGGTGGCCTACACCCTCGACAACGTCGGCGACATCTACCTGGTCGGCCGGATCTCGCTGGCGTCGGTGACCGCTGAGGAGATCGACCGGGTGCTCGGGCAGGTGCTCGAAGCCGTCGACTTCGACTTCAACACGTTGCTGGAGTTGGGATTTGCCACTTCGATCCAGAAGGAATGGGAGTGGCGGGTGTCCACCGGGCAGTCGCTGAAGAACCTGCGGGCCTTTGAGCATTTGATCGACGGCGGCGGTGACTGAGACACTGGCGGCCATGTCTGACTCTGCCACCCTGGTGCTATTGCGCCACGGCGAAAGCGAATGGAACGCCAGCAACCAGTTCACCGGTTGGATGGACGTCAACCTGACCGACAAGGGCCGCACCGAGGCGATCCGCGCCGGCTCACTGCTGGTCGAGCACGGCCTGCTTCCGGACGTGGTCTACACCTCGCTGTTGCGCCGGGCCATCACCACCGCGAACCTGGCGCTGGACGCCGCCGACCGGCACTGGATCCCGGTGCACCGCACCTGGCGGCTCAATGAGCGCCACTACGGCGCGCTGCAGGGTCTGGACAAGGCCGCCACCAAGGCGCGCTACGGCGACGACCAGTTCATGACGTGGCGGCGCAGCTACGACACCCCGCCGCCGATGATCGAGGCCGGCAGCCGGTACAGCCAGGACACCGACCCCCGTTACGCCGACATCGGCGGTGGCCCGCTGACCGAGTGCCTGGCAGACGTGGTGGCGCGCTTCCTGCCGTATTACACCGACGTCGTCATCCCGGACCTGCGGTGCGGCAAGACAGTGCTGATCGCGGCGCACGGCAACTCGCTGCGGGCACTGGTGAAGTACCTCGACGGAATGTCGGACGAGGATGTCGTCGGGCTGAACATCCCGACCGGCATCCCGTTGCGGTACGACTTGGATGCCGACCTGCGCCCGAAGGTTGCCGGCGGGGTCTATCTGGACCCCGAGGCCGCGGCCGCCGGTGCTGCAGCGGTCGCCAGCCAGGGCGCCAAGTAGCGGTTTTGGGCCCGCCCAGTGTGAATGCCGGGTGGAGACCGGGTGAAATCTTCGCGTTGAATTCACATTCGGCGCACGTCACGGTCGAACGCTGGTCAGCTCACGGTGCCGGACTAAGTACGATTTTGCCGTGGCTGCGACCTCGGCGCTGACGCTTGCTGCGGCGTCGGCGATTCCTGCGCTGGCGGCAGGCGTGGCCGCCGGCGTGTGGCTGTCGCCGCGACTGGCCGAGCGACGCCGCAAGGCGGCGACCGAGCGATCCGGGATCACCGTTGCGGAGATGCTGCGGCAGATCGTGTCGCACGCCTCGCTGGGGATCGCGGTGGTGGATTCGCACCGCGACGTCGTCTACCTCAACGAGCGCGCCACCGAGCTGGGACTGGTGCACGGCCGGCTGCTCGACGACGAGGCCTGGGCGGCCGCGCAACGCGCCCTGGCCGGCGACGACGAAGTCGTCTTCGACTTGACGGTGGCCAAGCGGGCTCCCGGGGCCACCCGGTCGGATCTGTCGGCCGTGCGCGGCTACGCCCGGTTGCTGTCGGAAGAGGATCGCCGGTTCGCCGTGGTGATCGTTGACGACCAGTCCGAGCAGGCCCGTATGGAGGCCAGCCGGCGCGACTTCGTGGCCAACGTCAGCCATGAGCTGAAAACGCCGGTGGGAGCGATGGGGCTGCTCGCCGAGGCACTGCTGGCGTCGGCTGATGACCCCGAGGCGGTACGCCCGTTCGCCGAGCGGGTGTTGGTGGAGGCCAACCGGCTCGCCAGCATGATCGGTGAGCTGATCGAGCTGTCCCGGCTGCAGGGCGCCGACCCGCTGCCGGACCTGGGCGTCGTCGACGTCGACGCGGTGGTCAACGAGGCGATCTCGCGGCACAAGGTGGCCGCCGACAACGCCGAGATCACGATCACCACCGATGCGCCGAGCGGGCTACGCGTGCTCGGCGACGAACCACTACTGGTCACCGCCCTGGCCAACCTGGTGTCCAATGCGATCGCCTACTCACCGCACGGTTCCCCGGTGTCGATCAGCCGGCGTCGCCGCGAGGGGTTCGTCGAGATCGCCGTGACCGACCGCGGCATCGGTATTGCGCCCAAGGACCAGCAGCGGGTGTTCGAACGGTTCTTCCGCAGCGACAAGGCCCGCTCGCGGGCCACCGGGGGCACCGGTCTGGGATTGGCGATCGTCAAACACGTGGCGGCCAACCACAACGGCACCATCACGTTGTGGAGCCAGCCGGGCACCGGATCTACGTTTACCTTGGCGATTCCCGCATACCAAGGCAGTGTGGACCAGAAGAGGGACGAGCAGTGATGACACCCACTATCGATAATGCAGAGGGTAGCTACGGCGAAGGGCAGCGCTGATGACACATGTCTTGATCGTTGAGGACGAGGAATCGCTCGCCGACCCGTTGGCGTTTCTGCTGCGTAAGGAAGGTTTCGAGGCCACCGTGGTGGGCGACGGAACCGCCGCTTTGGCCGAATTCGACCGGGCCGGCGCCGACATCGTGCTGCTGGATCTGATGCTGCCGGGGATGTCGGGCACCGACGTCTGCAAACAGTTGCGCGCGCGTTCCAGCGTGCCGGTGATTATGGTCACTGCCCGCGACAGCGAGATCGACAAGGTCGTCGGCCTGGAATTGGGCGCCGACGACTATGTGACCAAGCCGTATTCGGCCCGCGAGTTGATCGCCCGCATCCGGGCGGTGTTGCGCCGCGGCGGTGACGATGAGGGTGGCGTCGGCGAGGGCGTGTTGGAGTCCGGCCCGGTGCGCATGGATGTCGAGCGGCATGTGGTGATGGTGAACGGCGAGCAGATTACCTTGCCGCTCAAGGAATTCGACCTGCTCGAGTACCTGATGCGCAACACCGGTCGTGTGCTGACCCGCGGTCAGTTGATCGACCGGGTCTGGGGTGCGGATTACGTCGGCGACACCAAAACGCTGGATGTCCACGTCAAAAGACTTCGGTCCAAGATCGAGGCCGACCCTGCCAATCCAGTGCACCTGGTTACCGTGCGTGGCCTCGGGTACAAGCTGGAGGGCTAAGCCGCTCGGGCCCTCCTGCGCCCTCCCGATAGCCCCTTGATGGGGTCTCCTAACTTGCTCGGCGGGGTCGTCGTCGCCGAAAATCACGGACTGGACGCCTGACTCCTTAAGGTAGCCTTAATCAAGGTTGCCTACGGAATCCTTGGGCCCCATCCAGAACCCTTCTTCGCCAGTAACACGGGAGACGCGATCGATGAGCGGGCCGGACAGCACAGTGCATACCCTGCGCACGTTGGTTGACCTGCTGACGCAGCGCGCGGCGAAGTACGGCGAAAATCTGGCGTTCACCTTCTCGCGTGACGGCGACGAGAACGAGACCAGTCAGGTGACCTACCGGGAGCTGGACCGGCGTGCCCGCCAGATCGCCGCTGACCTGCAGAGTCAGGGCGCAGTCGGTGAACGCGTGCTGGTGTTGTGCCCCCCGGGACTGGACTTCCTCGCCAGCTTCTTCGGCTGTCTGTACGCCGGAGCCATCGCGATCCCGGTGCATCCGCCCATGCGCGAACACCTGCTGCCGCGCGTCGAGTCGATCATCGCCGACGTCCAGCCCGGCTACGCCCTCACCACCAGCGAGATCGAACCCAAGATCAAGCCCGCGATCGATGGACTGCCCGGCGGGCAGGCGCTGCGCTGGACGATCACCGACAGCGACGACACCGGCAGCGAGGCGTCCTGGGTGCCGCCGCAGATCGACGGCGACAGCATCGCGATGCTGCAGTACACCTCCGGGTCGACCAGTGCGCCCAAGGGCGTCGTGCTGACCCACGGCAACCTGGTGCACAACCTGTTGACCATCGCCGAGGCCTGGGGAGCCAACCCCGACATGCCGCATGTGACCGGCGTGTTCTGGCTGCCGCCTTACCACGACATGGGTCTGATCGGCGGCCTGCTCGAAACGATCTACGTCGCGGGCCATTCGGTCCTGATGCCGCCGACGGCGTTCATCAAACGGCCGATGCGGTGGCTGGAGGCGATCTCGCGGCACCGCGCGATGATCACTGCGGCGCCGAACTTCGCCTTCGACCTGTGCGTCGAGCTGAGCACCCCCCAGGAGCGCGCCGCGCTCGACCTGTCCAACTGGACGGTGGCGCTGTGCGGTGCCGAACCGGTGCGCACCGCCACCCTGGACGGGTTCGCCGAACTGTTCGGGCCGTCCGGGTTCCGGGCCGAGTCGTTCTACCCGGTGTACGGGCTGGCTGAAGGCACGCTGCTGGTGTCGGGTGGTTCGGACCTGCCGGTGCCGATGGTGCAGCACATCGACCGGGTCGCCCTGGGCGACAACCGGGTCATCGACGTCGCCGCCGATGACCCCAACGTGGCGACCATGGTCGGCTGCGGCAAGCCACGCGGCGGCCAACGGGTGATCATCGTCGACCCCGAGACCCGTCTGCAGTGCGCCGCAGACCAAGTCGGCGAGATCTGGGTCGCCGGAGGCAGCGTTGCGCACGGCTACTGGGGAGCACCGGAACTGTCCGCGGAGACGTTCTCCGCGACGCTGGCCGACACTGGTGAGGGCCCGTTCCTGCGCACCGGCGACCTGGGATTCCTGCATTCCGGGGAATTGTTCGTCACCGGGCGCCGCAAAGATCTGATCATCATCCGCGGCACCAACCACTACCCCAACGACATCGAACTGACCGTTCAGAACACCAATCCGGCGCTGCTGCGCGGCCGCGGTGCGGTGTTCTCGATCGCTCCGGAACCGGGCGCGGCCGAGCAACTGGTCGTGGTCCAAGAAGTGGACCCCAGCCGACTGAGCGGGGAGCAGGCCGACGAGGCCATGCAGATCATCCGCACCGCGGTCACCGAGAATCACTCGGTTCGCACCCACGCCGTCGTGCTGGTCCAGCCGTTGCAGCTGCCCACCACCTCCAGTGGGAAGATCCAGCGCAGCGCGTGCAAGCAGCAGTACCTCGACGGCGAGCTGCCGGTGGTGGCGCAGTGGCCTGCTAAGACCCCCGAGTCCCCCGCGGCGCCGCAGCCGCAGGCCCCGGCCGAGGCGCCGGCCGAATCGGGCGCCCACGGCGCGGCCGAGATCAGTGCCTGGCTTATCGAGCGGTTGGCCCAAGACCTCGAGTTGCCGATCGCCGAGATCGACCCGGCCAAGCCGTTCGCGTTCTACGGCCTGGACTCCATCCACGCGGTCCGGCTCTCCAGCGCCCTCGAGCAGTGGCTGGGCTGCGAGCTGGCCCCCACCATCGCCTACGAATACCCCTCGATCGACATCCTGTCGGCGCACTTGGCCCGGGTGGCCGGGAAAACTCCGGCGGTCCCGGATGCTGCGGCTGCCGCCGAGCGCGCCGAACGGCCCGCCGCCGACGAGCCGATCGCGATCGTCGGTATCGGCTGCCGATTCCCGGGTGCTGACGGGCCGGAGGAATTCTGGCGGCTGCTGTCGGGCGGGGCGGACGCCACCAGCGACGTCCCGGCCGACCGCTGGGACGTCGACGCCTTCTACAACCCCGACCCCTCGGTCCCAGGGACTGCGGTCACCCGCCGCGGTGGCTTCCTGGGCCAGGTCGACCAATTCGACTTCCAGTTCTTCGGGATCTCGCCGCGCGAGTCGGCGCAGATGGACCCGCAGCAGCGGCTGCTGCTCGAGGTGGCGTGGGAGGCGCTGGAAGACGCCGGCCAGGTACCGGATGAGCTGGCCGGCAGCCGCACCGGCGTTTTCGTCGGCATCTCCACCAACGACTACGGCTTCCTGCGGCTGGGCCAGCCGCAGCTTGTCGATGCCTACACCGGCACCGGCAACGCGCTGAGCATCGCCGCTAACCGGTTGTCCTACACATTCGACTTCCACGGCCCGAGCATGTCGATCGACACCGCCTGTTCGTCCTCCCTGGTGGCAGTCGACCTGGCGTGCCGCAGTCTGCGCGACGGCGAGTGCTCCATGGCACTGGCCGCCGGGGTGAACGTGATCCTGTCGCCGGCGCTGGCGATCAACTTTTCCAAGGCCCGGGTGATGGCGCCCGATGGCCGCTGCAAGACGTTCGACGCCGACGCCGACGGCTATGTCCGCGGCGAGGGCGCCGGAGTGGTCGTGCTCAAGCCGCTGTCCCGGGCGCTGGAGGACAACGACCCGGTGTACGCGGTGATCCGCGGCAGTGCCACCAACTCCGACGGCCGGACCAACGGCTTGATCGCCCCCAGCGGCCGGGCGCAGGAGCACGTGGTCGCCGAGGCGTTCCGCCGGGCGGGCCTGCCGGCCGGCGCGGTCCAGTATGTCGAGGCGCACGGCACCGGCACATCGATCGGCGACGCCATCGAGGCCAACGCCTTGGGCACCGCGCTGGCCGAAGGCCGGCCGGAGGGCAGTCGCTGCCTGCTCGGCTCGGTCAAGACCAACATCGGCCACCTGGAGGCGGCCGCCGGTATCGCCGGCCTGATCAAGGTGGCGCTGTCGTTGCAGCACCGGGAGATCCCGGCCAGCCTGAACTACACCGAGCCCAATCCACACATCGGATTCGACCGCCTGCCGCTGGAGGTGGTCCAGAAGCTGACCCCGTGGCCGTCGGGCAGCCGGGCGATCGCCGGGGTCAGCTCGTTCGGGTTCGGCGGCACCAACGCCCACGTTGTGCTCACCGAGGCTCCGCAGGCCCGGAGCAGCTACCCCGACGACACCGCGGCACCGCGCGCCGAACTGTTGGCGCTGTCCGCACGGTCCCCGGAGGCGCTCACGGCGTTGGTCGGCGAGTACGAGATGGCGCTCTTCTCGGGCGGACTCATGGGCGGCGCCGCGCTGACCGACCTCTGCTACACCGCCGGTGCCCGCCGCAGCCACCACGACTACCGGCTCGCGGTGGTCGGTGACTCCCCGGCGGCGATGTTCGAGTCGCTGTCGGCGTACCGGCAGGGCGAATCGCGGCCCGGGTTGTCGGTGGGTCACTGTGCCCCGAGCCGACCCGGCCCGGGTGTGACATTCGTGTTCTCCGGCCAGGGCTCGCAGTGGCACGGCATGGCTCGACAACTGCAGGCCGACGAGCCGGTGTTCGCCGACGCCCTGGCCGCCTGCGACAACGCGCTGTTCCCACATCTGGGGCACTCGATTCTCAAAGAGCTGGCCGCGCAGGACGGTCCAGAAGAGCGTTCCAAGCTCAAAGACATCGGCATCCTGCAACCGACGATCTTCGCGATTCAGGTGGCGCTGGCGGCGCTGTGGCGGTCCTGGGGCGTCGAGCCCGCCGCGGTGGTCGGCCACAGCCTCGGCGAGGCCGCGGCCGCCCATGTCGCGGGCGCGCTGAGCCTCGATGACGCCGCACGGGTGATCTGCGCCCGTGCCCGGATGCTCCGCGGCGTTCGTGGCCGCGGGGCGATGATGGTCACCGAGACCACCATGGCCGAGGCGCAGGAGCTCATCGCCGGCCACGAGCGTGAGGTGGCCGTCGCCGCGAGCAACAGCCACCGCTCGACGGTG
Organism: Mycobacterium sp. UM_Kg27; assembly: GCF_000972905.1. Lineage (NCBI taxonomy): Bacteria > Bacillati > Actinomycetota > Actinomycetes > Mycobacteriales > Mycobacteriaceae > Mycobacterium > Mycobacterium sp. UM_Kg27. Next base: position 20,604 of record NZ_JRMM01000042.1, on the reverse strand, counting down.
CTCGCCGGTGAGCGCACGGTGCTCGAAGCGCTGATGACCAAACTGCAGCAGCGGGATCGGTTCTGCCGCTGGATCGATGTCGACGTCGCCTCGCACAGCCCGCAGATGGAAGCCCTGGGCGCTGGCCTGCGCGGCAGCCTGGTGAAGCTGAAGCCGACCGTCCCGACGGTGCCGATGTACTCGACGGTCACCGGGGAACTGGTTGGCTCCACGCTGCTGGACGCCGACTACTGGGTGGCGAACCTGTGCTCGCCGGTGCGGTTCTCGCCGGCACTGCGGCGGCTGCTCGAGACCGGGCACGACACCTTCGTCGAACTCAGCCCGCACCCCATCCTGCTCACCGGAGCCCGGGAGGACGCCGAGCATCTGCATCGAAGCGCCACCCTGCTGCCCTCGATGCGCCGCGACGACGACGGGCGTTCCACCATGCTCGGCTCGCTGGGCACCCTGTACACCCTGGGGCACCGGGTGGCCTGGGAGCGGATCTACCCGCCAGGCAGCCGCTGTGTTCCGGCCCCGACTTACCCCTGGCAGCGGGTGCACTCCTGGCTCAACGCCGGCTCCTTCGCGGCGCCGCGGCGTGGCGGCGCCGGCGGCAACGGTGGCGGCTGGCGCGGACCGATCCGGTCGGCCGCGCAGCCTGCCACGGTGCTGGCCGAAGTGGACATCACGGCCGTAACCGCGCTGTCGGCTGAGCAGCTGGGCGAGTTGGCGCTGACCGCGGCGGAGGTCGCATTCGGTCCCGGCACCCGCTCGGTCGCCGAGTTGACCCTGCGTGGCGGTCTGGACCAGGCGCGCACCGTGCAGTTCGCCCTGACCGGAGACGCGTTCGACTGCTATGGCAGCACTGGTGCGGACTGGACGCTGTTGGCCACCGGCACCCTTTCTGCCGACCAGTCGCAGGCGCCGACGGTCATCACCGCTCCGGTCGACCCGCGGGACCGTAGCTACCGGATGCGTTGGCAGCCGGCGTCTCTGCCCGTGGACGGTGAAGGCCGGCCTGCCGAGCCCGGCAGCTGGCTGATCCTGTCCGACGGTCCGGTCGCCGACACGCTGCGCGACCACCTCGAGGCGCAGTCGCAGTCCTGCGTGCTGGTGGAACCCGTCGTGGGGCTCCCCGAGATCGAGCGGGTGAGCGCCGATAGCTACCGGGTCGACCCGGCCCGGCCCGAGCACTTCGCCGAGCTGCTGCGCGCCGCGTTCGGCGGCGACCGGCCGCACTGCCGGGGCGTGGTGCACCTGTGGAACCTGCTGGCCGCGGCTGCGGCGGACACGACAGAAGAGTCGCTGGCGACGGCCACCGACCTCGGATCGCTGAGCGTGGTCCATCTGATCCAGGCGCTGACGCTGGCCGGCTGGCCGGAGTCGCCGCGGCTGTGGCTGGTGACGCGCGGGGCGCAGCCGGCCGGGTGGGAAGACGCTGAGTCCCGCCCGCTGTCCGTCGCACAGGCTCCGGTCTGGGGGCTGGGCCGTTCCATCGACCACGAGTACCCCGAGCTGCACGCCACCGGTGTCGACCTGTCCGTCGCCGGCGGCGGTGAAGAGCTGCGGGGCCTGTTCAGCGAGATCTGGTCGGACAGTTCCGAGACGGACGTGGCCCTGCGCGGTCAGCGCCGCTACGTCGCCCGGCTGGAGGCCTACCCGGCAGCGTCGGCTCCGGCGGCCGAGTTCGACCTGAGTGCGGACGCCACCTACCTGGTCACCGGCGGGCTCGGCGCGGTCGGCGGCAAGGTGGCCGGCTGGCTCGTCGAGCGCGGTGCTCGCCACCTGGTTCTGATGGGTCGCAGCGCGCCGTCGGCGACGGCGCAGGCGACGCTGGAGGCCCTGCGTGCCGCCGGCGCCGAGGTGACCGTCGCCCAGGGGGATGTCGCCAAGTCCTCCGACGTCGCCGCGGCACTTGCCAGCATCGGTGCATCGATGCCGCCGCTGCGCGGTGTGGTGCACGCAGCCGGCACCGTCGACGACGCGATTCTGGCGCGACTGGATGCGGCGAAGCTGCGTGCGGTGATGGCGCCTAAGGTCCAGGGCGCGTGGAACCTGCACAGCCTGACCGCGGATATGGAGCTGGACTTCTTCGTGCTGTTCTCCTCGGCGGCCTCGGTGCTGGGTTCACCTGGTGCCGCCAACTACGGCGCCGCGAACGCCTTCCTGGACGCGCTGGCCTGGCATCGCCAGGCCGAAGGCCGGCCGGCGTTGAGCGTCAACTTCGGCCCGTGGGCCGGGTTGGGCATGTTCAGCAACTCGGAGCTGCACCGGCATTTCTCGCACTACGGCGTGGAAGGGCTGTCGGCGGAGAACTACTTCGCGGCGCTGGCGGCGCTGCTGGCCGATGGTGCGACCGAAGCGATGGTGCTCGACATCGACTGGTCGCGGTGGCGTCCGAGCGCACAGTCGCCGCTGCTGCGCGACCTGCAGGCCACGGTGGACAGCGACCAAGGTGCCGGCGCGTCCGGCGGTGGCGTGGCCGGGGGCCTGTTCGATGCGGTTCAGGCCGCCGACGCGCAGGAGCGCCAGCGGCTGCTGGAGACCTACCTGCGTGACCTGGTCGCCGGGAAGCTGGGCCTGGCTCCGGCCAGCCTGGACATCCACGCGCCGCTGAACAGCCTCGGGGTGGATTCGCTGATCACCCTGGAACTTCGCATCCAGGTCGAGCGCGAGCTCGGTATCGTGGTTCCCGTTGCCCGGCTGTTGGACGGGCCCAGCGTGGTGAGCCTGTCCAGCTGGCTCGGTGAGCAGTTGGCCTCCGGACCGGACCAGGCGGTGGCTGACCAAGGAGCCGCAGCGTCGGAGCTTGCCCCGGAAGCCGGGGGAGCAGCCGCGCCCCAGGAAATGGAGTTGCTGGCGCAGGTCACCGAACTCTCCGATGAAGCGGTGGATGCCTTGCTGGCGAAGATGATGGCCGACGATGGGGGCAGCGCGTGACGGAGCGTCCGGACGTGCCCACCGACATCTCCAGCCTGTCGCCGGAGAAAAAGCGTGAGTTGCTTGCCCAGTTGCTGATGGCCAAGGCGCAGGACGCGGCAGCTGAGCATGAGCTGTCCTACGGGCAGCGCTCGATGTGGTTCATGCACCGGCTCGCGCCCGACAGCGCGGCCTACACCGTCGCCTACGCCGGACGCATCGACGGCGGCCTGGATGTGCCGGCCCTGGAGCGGGCCGCGCAGGCGTTGGTGGCCCGGCACCCGATGCTGCGGACCACCTACACCGAACGGGACGGCCAGCCCGTCGCCCTGGTCCACGCACAGTGGCCGCTGCGGATCGCCACGCATCGCATCGGTGCGGACGCGGCCGAACTCGACCGGTGGGTCCAGGCGGAGATCGACCGGCCCTTCGATCTGCGCACCGGCCCGGTGCTGCGGCTGACCCTCCTGCAGCGGCCGGACGACCACGTGCTGCTGCTGACGGTGCACCACATCGCGGTCGACTTCTGGTCCATCGACATCATCCTCGATGAACTGCGTGCGCTCTACGCCGCCGAACACGGAGCCACCCCTCCAGAAGAGACCGCAGACCGCTACGTCGACTACGCCGCTCAGCAGTCCCGGATGCTGGCCGGGCCCGAGGGCGAGCGGCTTTGGGAGTACTGGCATGAGACGCTGGGCGGCGAACTGCCGACCCTGGCCCTGCCCACCGATCGCCCGCGGCCCGCGATCCAGACCTACGACGGTGCGCTGCACCGGTTCAGCGTCGACGCCCAGGTCACCGCCGGGCTCAAGCAGGTGGCGCGGACCGTCGGAGCGACGCCTTACATGACCCTGCTGGCGGCCTATGCGGTGCTTTTGCACCGCTACAGCGGGCAGGACGACCTCATCATCGGTTCGCCGTTCGCCTGCCGCGACCGGGCCGGGCTGATGGGCATGGTCGGCTACGTCACCAACCCGCTGCCGCTGCGTGTCGACGTCAGTGACGACCCGAGCTTTGCTGCGTTGCTGGGGCAGGTCAAAGACACCGTGCTGGGCGCGATCGGCCACCAGGAGTACCCGCTGCCGCTGCTCGTCGAGCGGCTGCGGCCGGTGCGTGACGCCGGGCGCACCCCGCTGTTCCAGGTGTCGTTCGCCTGGCAGCAGGTCCGGCTGTTCGAAGACAACGTGTCGGGTGGGGACGGCGTCCTGCATCTGGAAACCCTCTACATCGGCCAGGGCGGCTCACCCTTCGACATCACCATGCAGGTCGGCGAGCAGGGCCCCGACGACGCTCGGGAACTTCAGCTTGCCCTGCAGTACAACACCGACCTGTTCGACGCCGCGACCATGCAGGCCCTAGCGCAGCACTTCACGCTGCTGCTGACCGAGCTGGCCCAGCCCGGGGCGGCGCAGCTCCCGGTCTCGCAGCTGAGGTTGCTCACCGACGCCGAGCGCGCCGCGCTGGCAGCCTGGAACGACACCGCGGTCGACTACTCGTCCGCTCCGGCCACCCTGCACGAGATGGTCGCCGCAAGCGCCGCGCGCACCCCGGAGGCCGTCGCGGTCAGCTACGACGGCCGCGATATCAGCTATGGCGAACTGGACCGGCGGGCCAACGGGCTGGCACACCGGTTGCGCCAGTTCGGTGTTGGCGCCGGCCCGGGTCCCGCTGTGGTTCCGGTGCTGCTCGAGCGCTCCGAGGACCTGGTGATCGCGCTGCTCGGCGTGCTCAAGGCCGGTGGGGTATTCCTGCCGCTGGACCCCGCGCAGCCCACCGGCCGGATGGAAGCGATGCTCGCCGACGTCCCCGATGCCCCGGTATGCGTCACGCACCGTGAGCATTTGCCGCATGTGCCAACGGGTTTCACCGGTGCCCGGCTGTGCCTGGATCAGCCGTCTACGGCGCCCGCCGAGGAAATGTCGGCTCCCGAGACGGGCACGACGTCCGCAGACCTGGCCTACCTGATGTACACCTCGGGTTCCACCGGGGCGCCCAAGGGCGCGCTGAACAGCCACGCCGGCATTCGCAACCGGCTGCTGTGGATGCAGGACGCCTACCAGCTGACCGCCGAAGACCGGGTGCTGCACAAGACCCCGATCAACTTCGACCCGTTCGTCTGGGAGATCTTCTGGCCGTTGACGGTCGGCGCCCGGGTGGTGATCGCCAAACCCGAGGGCCACAAGGACGCCGCGTACCTGGCGCGCACCATCGTGGAACAGCACGTCACCACAATGCATTTCGTTCCGTCGATGCTGCGCCGGTTCCTCGCGGAACCCCAGGCGGCCTCCTGTACCGGCCTGCGCAAGGTGTTCTGCAGCGGCGAAGCGCTCACCGCGGACCTGCGCGACAGCTTCTTCGCCACGCTGCCCGCCGAGCTGTACAACCTGTACGGCCCGACCGAAGCCGCCATCGACGTCACCCATTTCCATTGTGTGCGTGGGGAAACCGATCCGATCATCCCGATCGGCCGGCCGATCGCCAATATCGCGATCCACTTGCTGGACGCGGTGGGCAACCCGGTTCCGATCGGAGTACCCGGCGAACTGCACATCGGCGGCGTGGGTGTCGGCCGTGGCTACCTGAACCGGCCCGAGGCCACCGCGGCCGCATTCGTGGAAGACCCGTTCAGCTCTGCGCCGGGTGCCTTGCTCTACCGCACCGGCGATCTGGCCCGCTACCGCCCAGACGGCACCATCGAGTATCTGGGCCGTCGCGACGACCAGGTGAAGATCAACGGCTTCCGGATCGAACTCGGTGAGGTGGAGGCCGCGCTGGCCAAACACCCCGGTATCGCCGAGAACGCCGTCGTGGCACGCAAAGACGCCTCCGGCCACACCCAGCTGATCGCCCATATCGTGCCGGTCGCCGCGGCTCCGGGCACGGCCGAGTTGCGCCGCTTCCTGCTGGACCTGGTGCCGGCGGCGATGGTTCCGGCGGTGTTTCGCGCAGGCGATCTGCTGCCGTTGTCGGCCAGCGGCAAGGTGGATCGCCGGGCGCTGCTGGCCCTCGACAAGGACCTGGACGCCGCGCCTACGGTGTTCGTCGCGCCCCGCGACGCCACCGAAGAGGCACTGGCCCAGATCTGGCGCGAGGTGCTCGATGTGGAGCGAGTCGGCGTGACCGATGACTTCTTCGCTCTTGGCGGCGCCTCCACCCAGGCGCTCGAAGTCGCAGTGCGCGTGGGGGAGCTCGGCCTGGAACTGCGGCCGGAGTCCCTGTTCGTCTACGGCACCATCGCTGAGCTGGCCGCCGAGTTCGGCCCGATCGGCGGGGCCGAGGCCGAGCAGGCAGGCGGGCCGCCCGCGCCACAGCCCGAACCCGTGGTGGTCGCGCCCCAGCCTGCTGCAGCGCCCAAGCCGGCCGCGGCACCGGCGATCAAACCCGTGCAGAACGGTCCGGCGCGCAACGTCGTGATCGAGAGCCTCGGCGTGTACCTGCCGCCGCGGGCGGTCTCCACCGAACAGGTCCTGGCCGACTGCGTCAACGAGGTGAAGATCCCGCTGGAGCGACTCACCGGCATCAAGAACCGGCGGATGGCCGGCCAAGACGAGTTCTCGATCGACTTGGGCCGCAAGGCGATCGCCGACTGTTTGTCGCGGTCGAGCTACGCCCCCGAAGAGATCGACCTGGTGATCGCGTGCAACATCTCGCGCTGCGACGGCCCGGAGCACATGTTCACCTTCGAGCCGAGCACCGCGTCGCAGTTCCGTGACCAGCTGGGGCTGACCAACGCCGTCTGCTTCGACATCAACAATGCCTGCGCGGGCATGTTCACCGGCGTGAGCGTGGCCCAGGACTTCCTCAAAACCGGCCTGGTGCGCAACGCGTTGGTGGTCAGTGGCGAATACATCAGCCACATCACCGAAACCGCGCAGCAGGAGATCGAAAGTGCGATGGACCCGCGGCTGGCCTGCCTGACCGTCGGCGACGCCGGCGCGGCCGCGGTGCTCGAACTCGGGCCCAACGACCGGGTCGGTTTCCACGATCTGGATCTGGCCACGTTCAGCGAATTCGCCAAGCTGTGCATCGCCAAGGCCACCGAAGGTCCGCACGGCGGCGCCATCATGGTCACCGACTCGGTCACCCAGACCGCGATCGCGGTAAAGCACTCGGTGCCGTATGTGGCGGCGGTCATGCAGCGGCACGGCTGGCGTCCCGAGACGGCTGATCAGTTGCTCATGCATCAGACCTCCGAGGCGTCGATCAACGACGCCATCCTGACCATCAACCGGGTCTTCGGTGCCGGGGCCGCAAGCCGGGCCAACACCATCTGCAACCTCGCAGAGCGCGGGAACACCGCTACCACGACGCATTTTGTTGCGCTGTATGACTACATCAACGCTGGGCGTATCAACTCCGGTGACAACGTCGTACTGTCCATCACCGGCTCCGGGCAGACCATCGGAACCGGCCTCTACACATTCGACGACCTGCCCGACCGGATGCGGCGGGCCGGCAACGCCCGCTCCGGCAGCGGCACGCGCGGCGGCCGCTCCGGCGGCGGTCGCCGGGAACTCCCGGCGACGCCGCGCGTGCGCATCGAGGGCATCGGCATCGCTCCAGAGGGGCAGACGCCGCCCAGCTCGATCCAGTTCGCCGTCGACGCCGCTACCGCCTGCCTGGCCGACAGCGGTGTCGACCGCACCGACGTCGGCCTGGTGATCCACGCCGGCATCTACCGCGACGACTTCCTGTCCGAGCCGGCCGTCGCGACCCTGGTCGCCGGGGAGGTCGGAATCAACGCCGAGCCGGAGTCCGCGGACGCCCCCAAGACCTTCGCGTTCGACGTCCTCAACGGCGCGGTCGGTTTCCTCAACGGCTGCCATGTGGCGGCCGGCATGATCGGTGCCGGGCGGACCGGACATGCCATGGTGCTGGCCTCCGAAGTGGAGAACAACACGGCGGAGAGCGGGTACCCGCGCAACGGTATCGCCGAGACGGGGTCGGCACTCATGCTGAGCCCCAGCCACGGACCAGAAGGCTTCGGCCGGTTCGTCTTCGGCCACCACCCGGAGTATCGGGGCGCACTGGCTACCTACACCCAGGAGCGCGACGGCCGGATGTGGCTGCGGATCGACCGCGACCCGAACCTGGCCGCGATCTACGTCAGCTGCCTGCCCTCGTCGGTCAAGGAGTTGCTGACGCTGGAGGGTCTGGCGCCCCAGGACATCGCGTTGGTGTTCCCGCCGTACCTGCCCGGTGCGGCCCTCGATGAGCTGGCCGCGCACATCGATGTGGAACGGTCGCGGTTCGTCGACCTCGAAGCGCAGGGCCAGACCAGTGACCCGTTCACCTCGACGCTGCCCTACCAGATCGTCGACGCCCGCCGGCGCGGCCTGGTCAAGCCGGGCGACATCGCGCTGATCATGGCGGTCGGCTCGGGTGTCGAGGTCGCTTGCACGACCTACCGGTTCTGATCGGCATGCGCGCATTCGTCACCGGGGGAACCGGATTCGTCGGCTCGAACCTGGTCGCCGCGCTGTTGGAGCGGGGCATGCAGGTGCGGGTGTTGCGTCGCTCGACCTCGCCGATGGCCGCGCTGGAGGGTTTGGACTGCGAGACCCGAATCGGCGACGTCAATGACGGCGTCGAGGCACTGACCGAGGCGATGGCCGGCTGCGACTGGGTGTTTCACACCGCGGCGATTTCCGACTACTGGCGTTACCGGACGCAGACCCGGCTCTACCGCACCAATGTCGACGGCACCCGCGATATGGCCACCGCCGCTGCGCGCGCCGGGGTTCAGCGATTTGTCTACACCAGTTCACTTGCCGCACTGGGGGTCCCGGAACGGGGACATGAGCTGGTCGAGACCGATGAATTCAACATCCGCCCGAGGCAGTTCCCCTACGCGCACAGCAAGCACCTCGCCGAGGCTGAGCTGCAGAGGGCCGCTGCTGCCGGTCTGCCGGTGGTGATCGTGAACCCGTCCGCGGTCATCGGTCCTCGCGATGTCAACCGCATCGCCAGCGCAATGCTCGTCGAAGCGCAACATGGGCGGTTGTGGTTCGCCGCACCCGGCGGCACCAACTTCGTCTCTGTCGACGATGTCGTGGCCGGCCACATCGCCGCCGCCGAGCGGGGACGCATCGGGGAGCGCTACATCCTGGGTGGGGAAAACCTACTGTTCCGTGCGGCGTTCACGGAAGCCTGCGCGCTCTTCGGGCGTCCCGGGCCGTCGGTGATGTTGCCGCGCTGGTTCATTCCGGTGGCCGCGGCCGGGGTCAGCGTCGCCCGCGTCGTGGTGGGACCGCGGCTGCCGATCGACGCCCGTCAGATGCGGCTGTCGACGGCCGAGATCTTCGCCGACGCCAGCAAGTCGCGTGAGGAGCTGGGGGTGCCGTTCACGCCTTTCCGCACCGCGCTGCGGGCCGGCTACGAGTGGTACCGCGCCAACGGCTATCTGGACTAGCCCAGTCGCCACGGGCATCTAGTCCTCGTCGTCATCCTCGCCGCTGGAGTCCTTGTCGCTCAACAGTTTTTCTGGGTGGTGGTAGTGGTTGGTGCGGGGTTGACCGTGGTCTAGATGCGGTGGGGGCAGGGTTTGGGTGGTGCCGTCGTGGTGCTTGCGGGTTTTCCAGCCGCCGGTGGTGATGAGTTGGTGGTGGGGGCCGCAGCGCAGGGTGAGGTCGGTGATGCCGGTGCGTCTGGTTTTGGCGTAGTCGTTGTCGTGATGCACTTCGCAGTGGTAGCCGGATATGGGGCAGTTGGGGTGCGAGCATCCGCGTTCTTTGGCGTAGAGCACGATGCGTTGGGCGGGGTTGGCGAGGCGTTTGGTGTGGAACAGGGCGAGTTCTTGGGCGCCTTGGTAGATGCGTAGATAGTGGTGGGCGTGAGAAGCCATCGACACCACGTCACGGATGGGTAGCCAGGTGCCCCCGCCGGTGTGGGCTTTGCCGGTGCCGTTTTCCAGGTCGGCCAGGGTGACCGAGACGATGATGGTGGCCGGTAAGCCGTTGTGCTGTCCCAGTTCCCCGGAGGCCAGGAGGGCGCGGCCCATGGCGGTCAGGGCGTCGTGGTTGCGTTGCGCGGCACTGCGGGTGTCGGTGTCGATCTGGGTTTGGGAGGGGGTGCCGCCGGTACAGGGGGTGTCGTCGTGGGGGTTGCACATGCCGGGGGCGGCCCAGCGGGCCAGGACGGCATCAAGGGTGGCGCGGGCTTGGGGGTCGAGGTAGCCCTTGATCGGGCTCATGCCGTCACGGTCTTGGGGGCCGAGGACTACACCGCGGCGTTTGGCGCGGTCGTCTTCGGTGTAGTTGCCGTCGGGGTGCAGGTGGTCGGCGAGGCGTTGGGCGAGTTTGGCGAGTTCGTCGGGGCGACAATCCGTGCCCAATGCGGTGAGGTGTTGTTCGGCTTGGGTCAAGGTGCCGGCATCAACGGTGTCGGGTAGGTAGTGGAAGAACGAGCGGATCACCGCGATGTGGGCGGCGCCGATCTTTCCCGCACGTTGGGCAGTGGCCACGCTCGACAATGTCGGTGCCAGGGTTTCGCCGGTCATGGACCGGCGGGGCCCCAGCTCGGCGGCCTCGGTGATACGCCGGCCGGCTTCACCGCGGGTCAGATGTAACTCGTCTGCCAGCACCCAGCGGGGTTTGCCGCCCAACTCGGCGGGGTCAGTGGCGGCGAGGCGGTTGACCAGCGGGTGCTCCACCGCGGGAAGGCGCCGTCGCAGCCGCTCGCAGCGCCGCAGCAGGGCAAGGCATTCCCGCGGGGTCAGTGCGTCGAAGTCCAGTTCCAGCGCTCGATCCAGGTCAGCGGACAGGGTGTCGAAGACTTCGACGACCGCTTCCCTGGCATTCGAACGCATGTGCTAATAGTAGCGCCGGCCCCCGACAAGCTGCAGAACTTATCCACAACCAAAAATACTGTGACACAAGTGAATACAGTGAAAAATCGAGCGGTGTTGAGATTGCATCTCGGTCCCATTCGCGGCACAGAGGCTAACTAGATATTGCACGAGCATCGGTGTCATCTGCTCTATCGGCATCGCTGACCGCACTTTTTGCGTCAACGGTTATGCATATTGGATCTACCAAACTGCGGCGACGCGACCAACGTTCCGCCAAGCGAGCAGACCATGAATTTGGGACAGACGAGTGATCCGCGCGTGAAGACCCGTGGCTGCCCCTGACTCTGGTAGAAGAGCTACCAGCCTTGCTGAGCCCGGGTCGCCGGCCTAGCCCACCTGCGACAGCAGCGCCTCGGTCGGTGGTCGGCGCTGGGTCCAGGGCTGCACCGATTCGATCTGCGCCGCCAGGGAAACCAGGGTGGCCTCGTCATTGGCCCGCGCCACCAGGTGCACCGCCTCGGGTAGGCCGTCGTCGGCGATACCGGTCGGCACGGAGATGGCCGGCTGACCGCTGTAGCACTGGGGGAAGGTGAACGGGATGAACTTGAGCATCTTCAGCATCGCCCGGGTCGGCCCGAGCCCCTCGAAATAGCCCACCCGCACCGGCGGGATCGCCAGCACCGGGGTCATCAGGATGTCGAAGTCGGCGATTCTGCGCTGCGAGCGGGCGGTGATCCGGGGCTCCGCGGCGACAGCCCGGCGAGCCAGCCAATCCGGCACCAGTCGGCTGGTTCGGGCCTCAGCCTGCATACGCCGTTCCAGCAGTTCGGTTTTCGGGAGCCGCTCGATCTCGTGGGCGAACCCGTTCATAAACAGTGCGAGCACCGCGGCGATACCCAGCACCGGATAGACCGGGTCACGCTCGATCACTTCGTGGCCCAGCGAGCGCAACAAATCTGCGGTCTCAAGGACCGGTCGCCGTACCTCATCGCTGACGTGAACCGGGACCACTGGCTTGAAGGACATCGCGATCCGCAGTGGCCGAGGAGCCGCGAGCAGTGTCTCCATCAGCGGGGGCGCCGGTGGGGGCGAAGGAATCTCGTCGTCGGGTTCGGGGCCGGTCATGGCGTCATGCAGTAGGGCGGCGTCCATGACGCTGCGCGCCAGCGGCCCGATGTGGTTGAGCCCGTGGAACCGGTAGGCCCGCTCCGGTGACTCCTTGGTGCTGACCCGGCCGCGCTGGCCCTTCAGGCCGACCAGTCCGCAGCAGGCCGCCGGAATACGCACCGACCCGCCGCTGTCGCTGCCGGTGGCGCCGGGCACCATGCCGGCGGCGACGGCGGCCGCCGAGCCGCCGCTGGAGCCGCCGGTGGTCCGGTAGAGATCCCACGGGTTGCGGGTCACACCCCAAGTCGCCGACTCGCTCACCGGGTAGGCGCCGAACTCCGACAAATGGGTCTTGCCGATGATCACCGCGCCGGCGGCCCGCAGCCGTCGCACGGCGGCGCTGTCGGTGCTTGCCGGGCCGACGTCAATTCCGGTGCCGCACATCGAGGAAACGCCGGCCACGTCGGTGTCGTCCTTGACGGCGATGGGCACACCGGCCAACGGCAGGGCTTCGCCGGCGGCCAATCGCTGCTCGACGTCTGCCGCCTCGGCCATCGCTCGGTCGCCCATCACCGTGCGGAAGGCGTTCAACACCGGGTCAAGCCGGGCGATCCGATCCAGATACAGGGTTACCAGCTCGCGCGGCGACACCTCACGCGCGCGTACCAGCTGCGCCAAGCGCGCGACGCCGGCGAAGGCCAAGTCATCATCGTGCGCGGCAGGCATCCTTGCGTCCTTTCCCCCGCGGACAACAATACCCACCGTGCGTTGGCGTAACCGTGTGTCCGCGTTGGCGACACACTGAGAACTGCCGAGCGGTCAGCTCCCCGTCGCCGGCTCGATGTTGTGGTTGAGGGTGAATCGGTTGGCCGGATCAAGGCGTGCCTTGAGCTCGGCGAGACGGCGGTATCCGGCGTCACCGAATGTCGCGCGAATGCGGTCTTGGCCCTCGTCGCCGACGAAGTTCAAGTACGCACCGGCCGGTCCCAGCGGTCGCAGGATCTCGAAGGCCTGCCGGGCCCACGCCGTGCATCGCGCGCTCTCGGCGGGGTCGGTCCACGTCGCCATCAAATGAATGATGTAGGGGTGTTCGCGGGCGACGATGGCCGTCGACTCCGCCGGAACCCGGCTGGCGAAGCCGCCCAACCGGATCAGGTGCAGCCGGGTCTGCGCCGACGGGCGCGACCGCCCCAACAGGGCGATGCGCCGGATGGCCTCATCGGTGAGCTCGGTGACGAACAGCGACTTCCAGTAGTTCAGCCAGCCGTAGGGCGCCGTGTAGTCCAGGGCCTGCTGCCAGGTCGAGTAGTCCAGTTTGTGCTGCAGGGCCACCACCGGCTTGGCCGCCACGCCGCGAACATTGAGCAGGGCGCTGACGTCGTCGCTACCGGTCTGGTCGGTCCGTGTGGAACAGGCCAGAACGTTGACCAGTGACTGGCCCGTCGTGAGGTCACTGGAGAAGTCGAGGATGGACGCCAGGTGGTCGGGCGCGTTGTCCATCTGGGCTCGGAAGTGTTTGAGGGCTGCCTCGGCGTCGGCGTCGGGGTAGGACTGCACGCCGGCCACTACACCGTCGACCGGGTGCAGGCGCAGCACGAACTGGGTCACGACGCCGAAGTTGCCGCCACCGCCGCGCAGCCCCCACAGCACGTCGGCGTTCTCGGTCTCGCTGACCGTCATGACGTCGCCGGACGCGGTCACCAGGGTGGCGCCGATCAGGTTGTCGCAGGTCATGCCGTGGGCTCGGGAGAGCCACCCGATGCCGCCGCCGAGCGAAAATCCGCCGACGCCCGTCGTCGACACCACGCCGCCGGGGCAGGCCAGGCCGTGCCTGCTGGTGACCGGGTCCACGTCACCCCAGGTGGCACCGGCGTCGACGTAGGCGATCCGCGCCTCGGCGTCCACCCGCACCCCACGCATCTGGGTGAGGTCGATGACAATGCCGCCATCGGTGGCCGAGTGGCCGGCGACGCTGTGACCGCCGCTGCGCACGGCGATCTGGGCACCGGAGTCCACGGCATAGCGCACAGCGGCGACGATGTCGTCCTGCGAGCGGCACTGCAGGACCACCTGCGGGCGCTTGTCGATCAGGCCGTTGAAGACCTGGCGCACCTCGTCGTAGCGGGCGTCGCCGGGGTAGACGGCATCACCGGTGAAGCCGGGCACGGTGGGGGTGGTGGCTGTCATCGCATCCTTAGCGGGTCAGCGCGGCGAGCTCACTCGTCGCGGAGTTCGGTCGCCGGAGTGGACCGAGTGCTCTTCCAGGCGGGAATGATGGCCGCGAACACCGCGGCGATGGTGGCCAACACCGCGTAGAGGACCGCGTCGGACCAGGGGAACACCAGCGGCGTGACCAGCCCGACGTTGACCACGGCTGCCCGGCGCACCGCCTCGGAGATCGCGATAGCGAGTACCGCGCCGAACAGGCCGCCGGCGGCCCCGGCGATGACTGCCTCGACGGTGGTGATGCTGAACACGCGCAGCCGGGTGGCACCCAGCGCCTGGATCAGGGCCACTTCGCGCCTGCGGCGGATACCGACCAGCAACAACGTCGACAGCACCGAGATGAAGGCGATCGCGAGCAGCCCGTACTTCAGGGTGTTCAGCGGCGTGAGGTAGCGACCGATGGAGGCCGCGATGTCGGCGGCGTAACCGTCGGTGTCCACCGCCGTCACCGGCTGGTCGAACTGCGTGGCCTTAATGTTCTCGATGACCTGATCGGCGCTGAGTCCGGGGGCCGGGGTGGCGAAGATCAGGCCGGCGGGCTGGGGACCGTAGATCTTTTCGGCGATCGCATAGGGCATGTAGATCCGGCGTCCACCGTATTCGGGCGTAGCCACAATGGTGCCGATACTCATCGCCTGCGCGTCGAGTCCACTTCCAAATACGAGAGTGTCACCAATGTGGAGATTTTTCTCGCGTGCCAGCACGCTGCCAATGACGACCTGATTGGCTTTCTGGCTTGCCTCCGGGGATTGCCCCGCGAGTAATCCGAACGGAAATGTCGGTCGATCCTGCGCCTGAATATGGGCCAACGATCCGTCTTTGAGGCTGATCTCGATTTCAGCCATCCGCTCGGTTTTTTCTACCCCGGCCACGGAGTTCAGTTTGTTGACCGTCTGCGGAGCGAATCGGGCATCAATGGGGCCGTAATCGGCGAACTGTGTAGTGGTGATGGCAATGCGGCCGTCCGCCTGCGATTCGGCGACCTTGGTGGCACCGATGTGGATCGCCACCAGGAATCCGGACAGTAGGATCGCGACTACGACAGGAACCGCGATGGCTCCGGAGATGGCCGCGGTGCGGGACCTGTCTGAGCGCAGTGCGTTGAGCGCGATGGTCAGCGTGGCCCCGCTCGACTTGTCCGGTCGCGGGCGCAGGCTGGTGATCGCCTGCGCGCTCAAGTACGCCGTGGCCAGCAGCAGACCGATGAGGGCGACGACCGCCCCGACATCGGCGATGATGGCCTGCCAGGCGACCAGCGCGCCGGAGAGCGTAGCCAGCCGAGCCGCGATCACCCCGGCCAGCCCGATCGCTAGCAGCAGTAACGCCTTGAACCAGATCTTGCGCTGCGTGGTCTGTTCCTGGGCCGCTCGACCGGAGAGCTCGGCCGCGATGGGAGTGTTGGAGGCCGACAGGGCGGGGCCGATCGCGGCGCCCACCGCCAGGAAGATGCCGGCCAGGACGCCGATCACCAGGATCGCCGGTTTGAGGATCACCGGGACGGTGACGCCGACGAAGCGTTCGGTCAGCTCGCTGGCGCTGGCCACGATCGGTTCGGAGATCACGATGCCGGTCAGCACACCCATCGCCGAGCCCACCGCACCCAACAGTGCGGCCTCGCTGAGGAATCCGGTCATGATCGACGCCGGTGAGGCCCCCAATGCCGACGCGATCGCGATCTCGCGTCGGCGCTCTTCCACTGAGAGCCGGGTGATCTGGGTGATCAGGATGACCCCGACACCGATCGAGATCAGGGCGAAGATCCCGAGCAGGGGCAGCAGCACGTCGTTCACGTTGTAGCCCTTCGCGGGCTCGCTGCGGGGCTGCACGGTGTAGGTGGGGCCGAGCGTGGTCTTCAGGCGCTGCTGAACCTCGCCGGCGTTGGCGTCTTTGTCCAGGGTCACGTACAGCATGTCCACCCGGTCGCCGCGGGCGAACTGCACCTTCGCCATGCTCAGCGGCAGCACCGCGACCAGGCCGTTGTTGACGTCGTCGAGATCGGCCACCCGCTGGAACTTCTCCAACGACAGCTGCCCGACGTCGGTGACCAAGGTCGCCGAATCATTCAGGGAGTCGCCCAGGGACTTCGAGGTCGCCGGTGGGGGCTCCTGCTGACCCGTCTGGCAGACCTTCGGGTCGACGATCCACTGGGCCGAGCAGTCCACGCCCAGGGCCAGCCCGAAGCTCTCTTTGCCGTCGTTGCGGATCATCGTGACACCGCGAATGACCGGCACCACGGCTGCCACCCCGGGCACCGCCCGGGAGTCCTCGACGACGGCGGGACTGATGCCGCCGCGGGTGGCGGCCCCGACCACGCGCAGCGGCGCGGGTCCGGCGATCTGGTAGCCGACGTCTTCGACGGCCTTGGAGACGCTGGTGACCTCGATCATGACGGCCACGACGACTGCCACTCCGCCGCCGAGCGAGAATGCCGCCAGTGCGGCCCGGAATGCGTGTTTACGGACGGCGCGGAAGTTGATTATCCGCAGCAGGCCGAACGTCGCGGCTAATGTTCCGCGAGCCATGTCACATTATTTGCCGCGTGAGCCATTCCGCTGTCGGTCTCAACTTCACCGTCAAGCAATGAGATCAGACGAGGAGCGTCGTCAGCTATTTTCCGGTCGTGGGTCACCAAAACAATTGTCTGGCCGGCCGCGTTCAAGTTATACAACGCGTCAATAACCCGCTGACCATTTACGGTGTCGAGGTTGCCGGTCGGCTCATCGGCGAGAATCACGTCGGGCTTCATGAAAAGCGCCCGGGCGACGGCCACACGCTGTTGTTCGCCGCCGGACAATTCCGACGGGACACGCTTGGACTTGGCGGCCAGGCCGACCTGGTCGAGCAGGCTCATTGCATGCGCGTGCTGGGCGCGACCGGATTTACCTGCCAGCAGGCCCGGGAGCATCACATTCTCAACCACCGAGAGGCCCGCCAGAAGGTTGAAGGCCTGGAAGACATAGCCGAGCGTCTGACATCGCACAGTGGCCAGCTGCTTGCGTGAGAGCTGCGAGACGCTTTGGCCGTTGATGAGGACATCGCCGCTGGTAGGCAAGTCCAGCAGGCCGAGGATGCTCAGCAGGGTGGACTTGCCCGAACCCGACGGGCCGACCATCGCCACGAATTCGCCGCGAGTTATCTGGATATCGATGTTGCGCAAAATCGGCGTGGCGGTATCGCCCTCGCCGAACTGTTTGTTGAGTTTGCGCGCTTCAAGGACCACAGGAGGCCTAAGGACGACCGGCGACGTGTGTCCGTTCCGGTTGAGCTCCATATCTACGGTATGCATCTCGGTCCTGATCATGAATCTCCGGCGGGCGTCGTAAAATACCGATCATGCCCGCGTTGGGCGCGTTTCTCAATTCAGTACGCACTCCGCGAAGTTGGTGCGCTACGCGGCGCTATGGGCCGAGCATACCGGCGCTGGTCGCCTGCTGAAAATCGTTTGGTCGTGACCCCCGCCACCCGTGGCCGTCGCGCTCCCGGACCGATCTCGCGGGAACCCGACATCCCCGGCAACCCCGATGGACCAGAAAGCGCCAGCTGAGCTGCGGCGATCCAAGGCATGAATTTGCGGCCACCCAAGTGCACGATGCTCCGGTCAGGTGCGCCGGGCCTTTTGGGTGGCGGGGTGAACAGCCACCAGGCCGAGTTCGTTACGTCGCTGGCAGATCGCGGCCAGCTCGGCGTACGCCTTGGACCCGAGCAACTCGGTCAGTTCCGGGGCCAGACTCTGCCAGACCTGCCGGGCGCCGACGTGTGCTGCCGGGTCGCCGGTGCAGTACCAGTTCAGGTCTTCGCCGCCCGGGCCCCAGCCGCGCCGGTCGAATTCGGTGATCGTGGTCTTGAGGATTTCGGTGTCGTCGGGGCGAGTGACCCATTCCTGGCTGCGCCGGATCGGCAGCTGCCAGCACACTTCGGGCTTCATCGTCAGGGGTTCCACGCCGAGCCGGACAGCCTTGATGTGCAGGGCGCAACCCGCGCCACCGGCGAACCCCGGCCGATTCAGGAAGATGCAGGCGCCCTTGACGGTGCGGGTGCGCAGTTGTTGTTCACCGTCGTTCTCGTCGTATTCCAGGTAGCCCTTGCGGCCCAGACCTTTGTCGCGCAGCTGCCAGTCGGCGTCGGTGAGTTGGGAGACCGCGTCATCGAGGTTGGCGCGGTCGTCGTCGTCACACAGGAAGGCGCCATGGGAACAGCACCCGTCGTCGGGGCGGCCGGCCACGATGCCCTTGCAGGCGGGGGTGCCGAAAACACAGGTCCAGCGGGACAACAGCCAGGTGAGGTCGGCGGCGATCAGGTGTTCGGGGTTGTCGGGGTCGTAGAACTCCACCCATTCGCGGGGGAAGTCCAGCTCGACTTCACCGGGATGGGAACGGTGCTGCGCGGGGGTCACGAATCTCCACGCTAGACCAGAAATTCACGTTGCCTCACCATGTCCGGGCCTGTCCCCACTAAGTTGGGTGCGTGCGATTAGGGGTGCTCGACGTCGGCAGCAACACCGTCCACCTGTTGGTGGTCGATGCCCACCGGGGTGGTCACCCGACTCCGATGAGCTCGACCAAAGCCACGTTGCGGCTGGCCGAGGCGACTGACAGCTCCGGCAAGATCACCCGGCGCGGAGCTGACAAACTGGTGTCCACGGTGGGCGAATTCGCCACCATCGCAGCGAGTTCGGGCTGTGCGGAGTTAGTGGCGTTCGCCACCTCGGCGGTGCGAGACGCGTCCAACTCCGAGGACGTGCTGGCCCGGGTTCGATCGGAGGCCGGTGTCGAATTGCAGGTGCTCGCCGGCGAGGACGAATCCAGGCTGACATTCCTGGCGGTGCGGCGCTGGTTCGGCTGGAGTGCCGGACGGATCAACAACCTCGACATCGGTGGTGGCTCGCTGGAGATGTCCAGCGGTGTCGACGAGGAGCCGGACGTGGCGCTGTCCCTGCCGTTGGGCGCCGGGCGGCTCACCCGGGAGTGGCTCACCGAAGACCCCCCTGGCCGGCGTCGGGTGGCCATGCTGCGGGACTGGTTGGACACCGAGCTGGCAGGTGCCGCTGCGGAGGTGCTGGAAGTCGGGCCGCCCGATCTGGCGGTCGCGAGCTCCAAGACGTTTCGTTCGCTGGCGCGGTTGACCGGGGCGGCGCCATCGGCCGCCGGCCCGCGCGTGAGGCGCACACTGACCGCCACTGGCCTTAGGCAGCTCATATCATTCATCTCTAGGATGACCACGGCTGATCGGGCCGAATTGGAAGGGGTGAGCGCCGAGCGTGCGCCACAGATCGTGGCGGGTGCTCTGGTGGCGGAAGCGAGCATGCGAGCGCTGTCGATTGAAACGGTGGAGATTTGCCCGTGGGCGCTGCGGGAGGGTTTGATCCTGCGCAGACTCGACAGTGAGGCCGACGGCGTCACCCTGTTCGGATCTCCAGCGGCGGGCATGGCCGCAGCGCGGTCAAAGGGAGGGCACCGATGAGTGGACCCAAGCCTGACCCCCGCGACGTCGAGACGCGACCCATCTCGGTAGCCGAACTGCTCGCCAAGAACGGCAATATCGGTGCCCCGCCGGTCACCGGGCGACGCCGGCGCCGGCGCGGCAATGCCGACGCCGTGACGGTCGCGGAACTGACCGGGGAGATCCCGATCATCCGCGACGAGGCGCCGCCCCAGCTCGAGGTCGCGGCTCCGCCATCGGCATCGGCCGACGGTGAGCCGAGCGGTGCCCTGCCCGTCGGTCCGGCACCCGGATTCGTCGAGGAGGACCGGCCCGCGACCGGGCCGCGTCCGGTGCAGCGGGTGGAACCCGCCAAGCGGCCGGCAGCCGAGCCGCGCTGGCCCAAGTCCCCGCCGCAGGCGCCACGCGGCAGTGGACCCGAGCAAAGCCCCTACCCCCGGCCGATGCGGCGGTCCGACCCGCCGCCGGCGGCAGACAACGGCCAGCCGGACGAAACCCGGCCGACAGGCTCGGGGGCCGAACGGATGCGGCCGGATCCGGTTGACACCTATACCGATATAGCCGTCGATGTCATGGAGAGCGACGTTCGCGATGCCGATCTGCCGGCCGGGGACTCCGCATTCGTGCGGTCGTTTTTGACCAAGGGCCGCTCCACCGAGCGAGCGGGCGGCTCAGCGTTGGTCGCCGACGGACAGGCCGAGCTCGCCGACGCCGACAGCGCCGAGGCGGCCGCCGACGTCGAGCCGGCCGACCTCTACGTCGGTCGCCCGGGCGTGGTGGGCGGCTTGCTGGTGGTGCTGCAGTCGCTCCTGGCGGTGGCATTCGGCGGCGGCCTATTCATCGTTTTCGACCAGCTGTGGCGGTGGAACAGCATCGTGGCCTTGGTGCTCACGGTCCTGGTCACACTCGGCCTGGTGGCCGCGGTGCAGGCGGTCCGTAAGACCGTCGACATCGTCAGTACGTTGATCGCGGTCGCGGTCGGTTTGCTGGTTACGTTGGGGCCGCTGGCGTTGCACGCCAATTAGCCGTTCACTATTACTTCGTGCGCCCTGCCATCAAGGTCGGATTGTCGACCGCTTCCGTCTACCCGCTGCGGGCGGAGGCTGCCTTCGAATATGCGCTGTCTCTTATACACATCT
>NZ_JRMM01000041.1:0-28985 GCF_000972905.1 Mycobacterium sp. UM_Kg27 | reverse complement strand
GTGTATAAGAGACAGGACCACGACCGCGCAGTGCGCGTGCCGCACCAGCGACGAGCTGACCGAGCCGAGCAGCAGCCGGCGCATCCGCCCGTGCCCGCGCGATCCGACCACCAGGCGGGCGGCCTCGCGACTCATGTCCACCAGCATCGGCACCGTGGAGCCCACGACGGTCTCGGCTGCGACCTGCGTCGCGCCGGCCGCCTCGGCGATCTCAACGGCCTCGCGCAGGTAGCGTTCGCCCTGGTCACGCTGCCACTCGGTGTAGCCGGACGGCATCGGGGTCTCGGGAAACGTCATCACCACCGGGGAAGCCAGCACGTGGACCAGGGTGAGCGGCAGGTTGTGCAGCGCGGCGTCACGCGCCGCCCAGTCGACCGCCGCTACCGACGACGGCGATCCGTCGACACCGACCAGGATTCCGGGAGTGGACGACACGGGGCTCTCCTTGTGTTCGGGGAACTCTCTAGACCCCTACCACGCTAGTAGGACCGCGGCTGTGGCACCGTGGTGGACATGGTTGGCATGTCGGTCACAATCGACCCGCGCCGGCATGACGCGGTGCTGTTGCGGCTCGACGGTGGCGCCGACACGGCAGCACTGACCGACCGGCTGCGACAGGCCGGCGTGCGGGTGGCCGCGGTGGCCCCCGATGACTCCGACGGTTCAGGCGCCGAACTGGTGGCTGCCGCCGCCGGGCTGGCGATACGGCCGGGCCGCTGCGTGGTGCTCACCGACTCCGAATCGCAGGTAATCGCCGCTCGCAGTGCCGGATTCGCCCTGGTGATCGGCGTGGGGTGCGACGGCGGCGACGCGGTGGTGGCTGACCCGAGCGCGGTGCACGTGCGTACCGGCGACCGGCCGATGTCAGCCTTGCCCGATGCGATGACGGCCTTGACCGCCGGAGCGTTGCGTGACCTCGATCACCCGGCGGTGTTCTTCGACTTCGACGGGACCCTCTCGGAGATCGTCGACGATCCCGACGCGGCGCGGCCGGTGGCCGGGGCGGTGGAGGCGTTGGCCGCGTTGGCCGCCCAATGCCCGGTCGCGGTGCTGTCCGGTCGCGATCTGGCCGACGTGCGGACCCGGGTGGGGCTGGCCGGGATCTGGTATGCGGGCAGTCACGGCTTCGAGCTGATCGGGCCGGACGGCGCCCACCACCAGAACGACACCGCCGTCGATGCGGTGCCGGTGCTGGCCGACGCGGCCGGTTCACTGAACGATCAACTCGGCGCGATCCCGGGAATCATGGTGGAACACAAGCGTTTCGCCGTCGCCGTGCACTACCGAAACGCCGCCCGGGATCGGGTCGGCGAGGTACTGGCAGCGGTGCGCGAAACCGGTCGGCGCCGCGGACTGCGGGTCACGACCGGGCGCGAGGTGATCGAACTGCGCCCCGAGATCGACTGGGACAAGGGCCGTACGCTGCACTGGCTCCTGGATCGAATGGCCGGGGTGAGCACACCACTGTTTCTCGGCGATGACATCACCGACGAGGACGCGTTCGATGCGGTCGCCGAACTGTCGGGTGCCGGAATTGTGGTGCGCCACAATGACGACGGCGACCGTGCAACCGCCGCCCGTTACGGGTTGGACAGCCCGGCGCAAGCCGCCGAGTTCACCGAACTGCTGGCGCAGCGCCTGGCCCCCTGAGCACAGCGCCGGGGTGCATTACGGCCCGAAGATCGGGCCCGGCCCCCACCACGGCCCGGGCCCGCCGATCGGCCCCGGGCCACCCGAAAACAGGCTGACCAGCACGATGACACCCAAGACCGCCCCGCCGGCCAGCAACCACGGCCGCAAACCGGCCGCATCGTCGTGGTCTGCGCGGCGGTGGGCACCCAGCCAGTAGGCCAGGGCGGCCACCGCCGCGAGCAATAGCACCATCACCATCACCAGATCAGCGCGGCGGTCCCGGCGGTGCCGCGGGCCCGCCAGGAGGCGGTGGCGGGCCCCACCCCGGAGACGGCGGCGCTCCTGGCCCGGGAGGTTGCGGCGCTCCCCCCTCCGGGGGCTGCGGCACTCCTCGCCCGGGGTGTGTCGGCGCTCCCCACGCCGGAGGCGGCGGTCCCCACGCCGGGGGCGGCGGTCCCCACGCCTGCGGAGGCGGTGGCGGCCCCGGCGGCAACGGCGGAGGTGGCGGCGCCGGCCAAAGCGGGGCGGGGGCAGCGAGCGGGATTGGGGCAGAGGCCAATCGACCAGGACCGCCCGCGCCCAGTAGCCCCGCAGAGCCCGCGACGACAAGGCCACCGACGATCAGGCCGCCGAGACCGGCGACGGCCGGGGCGAACCATGGGCGATTGGTCACCCGCCGCCCCGGCTTGCCGAGAGTGGGCGTCTGGTTAGGTGTCGAGGTAGCACTGGGTACTTCGATGTGTTCCGGCGCTTCGATGTGTTCCGATTCAGTCATGGTGTCCTCCGTGAGTCGCGCACCGCTGTAATGCCAAGGTTGTACTGCGCCACCAACGTTGCGGCGCGATGCTGAAGCCCAGCTGAAAACATGGGCCAGGACCCCGTTTGCTCAGCTCTGCTTCAGCGACCGAGCGGTCACAATGGCAAGGTGCACAACAGCGCACCCAGGGTGCTGGTGGTTGAGGACTCCGACGCGATCCGCGAGACCGTGGTGGCGGCGCTTGCCGACGCCGGATTCGTCAGCGGTGGACGAGTCGACGGCCGCGGCCTCGAAGACGTATTGCCTGCGTTCCGCCCGGACTTGGTGGTGCTCGACGTGATGCTGCCAGGCCGGGACGGGTTCGCTCTGATCGACGTGGTGCGCGGCTACGGCGACACCGGAATCATCCTGCTCACCGCCAAAGACGCACTCGAGGATCGACTGCGCGGGCTGGACACCGGCGCCGACGACTATGTGGTCAAGCCGTTCGAACTGGCAGAGCTGGTCTCCCGTATCGCAGCGGTGCTGCGACGGCGCGGGCGGGTGGCATCTGCGATACAGATCGGCGACTTGGTGGTCGACATGGACGCCGGGGTGGTGAGCCGCGCGGGTGCCGTGATTGAGCTGACGGGCACCGAACTCAAGCTGCTCGGCTACCTCGCCGAGCAGCGTGGCCGGACAATCAGCAAGGATCGGATTCTGACGGCGGTCTGGGGCTACGACGCCTACGACGCCAACCTCGTCGAGGTTTACGTCAGTGGACTACGCCGCAAGCTGGAGGCCCACGGACCGCGGATGCTGCACACCGTCCGCGGTGTCGGCTACCGACTGGCGGCAGCCCGCCCATGAGCACACCCACACCATCGCTGCGCCGGCGAGCGACCGTGGGCACGGTTGGCGTGATCGCTGCACTGTTGGTCGTGCTGGGTGTGGCCGGCGACCAGCTGGTCGGCGCACAACTCAACCGGGACCTACGGGCCAGGCTCGACAACACCGCCGTCCGTGCCGCCAATCTGGTCGACGCCGGGGTGAGTCCAGCCGCCCTCGTCACCCAATTGCAGGGCCAAGACATCCGGGTACAAATAGTCGCTCCGGATGGCACCGCCTACGGCGACCTGGCCCTTAGGCCCGCCCCACCACCACCACCACCGCCGCCACCACCGCCGCCACCACCGCGCCACCACCGGCACCCGCACCCGCCCGGCGGACCGCCACCACCGCCGCCACCACCACCTCCCGGCGAGTGGACCAGCACCACAGTGACCCGCCTGCTGCCGGACGGTTCAACACTGACCCTGGTGGCCGACACCTCGGCGATCAGCGCCCGCCATTCGGAACTGCGGTACGACCTGCTCGTCGGCGGCGCGATCGGGCTCGGGTTGGTCGCGTTGCTCGTCGGCCTCGCCGCCGCTCGGGCACTTGCCCCCTTGCAGCGAATGACCACGACTGCGCAGCTGATCGCCCACGGCGACCGGGGCCGTCGACTCCGCCCGGATCGGCCGCACACCGAGCTCGGGCAGGCCGCTGCCGCGTTCGACAGCATGCTCGACGCCCTGGAGACCGCCGAACGCGAAGCACGCCAAGCCGCAGATTCCGCGCAGCGAGCCGAGGCCAATACCCGCCGTTTCCTCTCCGACGCCGCACACGAGCTGCGCACTCCGATCGCCGGGATCCAGGCCCTGGCACAGCAACTCGCCGCCAACACCGGAAATGCCGCTCGCAGAGGTCGATTCGCGACATTACTCGCGGGCGAAACCCGCCGCGCCGCTCGGCTGGTCGCCGACCTTCTCGATATCGCGCGCATCGACGCCGGGGCGGCACTGCGCTGTGAGGACGTCGACTTGGTCGAGATCGCGGCCGCCGAAGTCGACCGTGCCGCGATGTTGGCCCCCAACCTGACTGTGCGCCTTACCGGGGACGGTCAGACATTGCCGGTGCACGCCGACCCGCAACGCATCGCGCAGATCCTGACCAACCTGCTGGACAACGCCTGTCGGCACACCCCGCAGGGCGGCGAGATCACCGTGCACACCGGCCGCCGTGAACACAATGCCGAAATAACCGTCACCGATACCGGTCCCGGGGTTCCCGACTCCGACCGCGAGCGGGTGTTCGACCGACTGGTCCGCCTCGACGACGCGCGTAACCGCGACTCCGGGGGCGCCGGTCTAGGCCTGCCGATCGCCAGGGCACTGGCGCAGGCGCATCACGGCAACCTCGAGTGTCTGCCGAGGCAAACCGGTGCGGCATTCCGGCTCAGCGTGCCGCTGGCACGCGAGAAGGACCAGCAGAATGGCTAGAAATTCCTAATCGCCTACGGATCTTCGTCGTCTTCCTCGTCGCCGGAATCGTTGTTGCTCAGTAATTTTTCCGGATGGTGATAGTGGTTGATCCGGGGTTGACCGTGGTCTAGATGCGGTGGGGACAGGGTTTCGGTGGTGCCGTCGTGACGCTTGCGGGTTTTCCAGCCGCCTGAGGTGATGAGTTGGTGGTGCGGGCCGCAGCGCAGGGTGAGGTCGGTGATGTCGGTGCGGCGGGTTTTGGCGTAGTCGTTGTCGTGGTGGACTTCGCAGTGGTAGCCGGATGTGGGGCAGTTGGGGTGACTGCATCCGCGTTCTTTGGCGTACAGCACGATGCGTTGGGCGGGGTTGGCGAGGCGTTTGGTGTGGAAGAGGGCGAGTTCTTCGGCGCCTTGGTAGATGCGTAGGTAGTGGTGGGCGTGGCCGGCTAGGGCGATGACGTCGCGGATGGGTAGCCAGGTGCCGCCGCCGGTGTGGGCTTTGCCGGTGCCGGATTCCAGGTCGGCCAATGTGGTGGAGACGATGATGGTGGCGGGTAACCCGTTGTGCTGGCCGAGGTTTCCTGAGGCGAGTAGGGCGCGGCCCATGGCGGTCAGGGCGTCGTGATTGCGTTGCGCAGCAGTGCGGGTGTCGGTGTCGATCTGGGTTTGCGAGGGTGTGCCGCCGGTGCAAGGGATCTCGTCGTGGGGGTTGCACATGCCGGGGGCGGCCCAGCGGGCCAGTACGGCATCGAGGGTGGCGCGGGCTTGGGGGTCGAGATAGCCCTTGATCGGGCTCATGCCGTCACGGTCTTGGGGGCCGAGCACAATCCCGCGGCGTTTGGCTCGTTGTTCGTCGCTGTAGTTGCCGTCGGGATGTAGATGATCGGCCAGCCGTTGGGCGAGTTTGGCGAGTTCGTCGGGGCGACAATCCGTACTCAATGCGGTGAGGTGCTGTTCGGCCTGGGTCAAGGTGCCGGCATCTATAGCCTCGGGCAGGTAGGTGAAGAAGGAGCGAATTACCGCGATGTGCGCGGCGCTGATCTGCCCCTCCCGCTGCGCGGCAGCCACCTCAGGCCGCACGGGTTCCAACGGTTCGCCGGTCATGGCGCGGCGCGGCCCGAGTTCGGCGGCCTCCGCCAGACGCCGCCCAGCCTCACCGCGGGTCAGATGCAACTCGTCGGCGAGCACCCAGCGCGGTTTCCCCCCGATCTCAGCAGGCTCGGCGGTCGCGAACTGGTTGACCAGCGGATGCTCCACCGCCGGAAGCCTGCGCCGCAACTTCTCGCAGCGCTGCAAGATCGCCAGGCACTCCCGCGGCGTCAACGTCTCGAAGTCCAGCTCGAGCGCCCGATCCAGATCAGCCGAAAGTGCGTCGAAGACTTCGACGACCTCTTCGCGACTGTTCGAACGCATGTGCTAATACTAGCGCCGGCCCCCGACAAACCGCCAAAACTGTCCACAGCCTAAAACCACTGTGACACAAGTGATCACAGTGGCAAACAGGCCAAAAAAGTCTCAGTCCCGGTATTCCACCGCGCCGTCGTCGAGCACCACCCGCCGGTTGGCGCCGTCGGGACCGGCGGCCTCGGTGCGGAACACCGCCTTGCCCGGCTCGGTCCGCCAGATCGAGGTGGTCAGCGTCTCCCCCGGGAACACCGGGTCGGTGAACCGTGCCGAGATGGCGCTGACCCGGCTGGCGTCGCCGCCGCCGAGTTCGGCAACCAGCGCCCGACCGGCGAAACCGTAGGTGCACAGCCCGTGCAGGATCGGCTTGGGGAAACCGGCCAGGGTGGTGGCGAACCACGGATCGCTGTGCAGCGGGTTGCGGTCGCCGGAGAGCCGGTAGAGCAGCGCCTGGTCCTCGCGGGTCGCATATGCGACGCGGGAATCCGGTTCGGTGTCGGGGATCTGGGGGGCGACCGCCCGTTGCCCGGGTTCCCCGCCGAAGCCGCCGGCCTTGCGGATGACCAGGGTGGTCAGCGTCTCGACGACCAGCTCGGAAGTCTTCGAATCGGTGCCGCGCGCCCGCAGCATCACGACGGCGTTCTTGCCCTCGCCCTTGTCCTGGATGTCGGCGACCTCGGCCACCACCTGCAGGCTTCCGGCGGGCGGCAGCGGCGCGAACAGTCGCACCTCTTGGGAGCCGTGCAGCAGCAGCGCCGGGTTGAACGTGCCGATCTTGGCGACGGCCGCAAAGCCCATGCAGCAGATGACGGCGTAGGTGGGCAACACCTGCTGCGGGGTGTCGTGGCTGTTCTCGGTGGTGAACGCCAGATCGGCTGTTCCGGCGCCGACCCCGAGCGCATAGAGCATGGTGTCGCGCTCGGTCCAGGCGAACGGCATCGGGTCTGCGGTCGCGCCAATGGCCGTCGGGTCCAGTGCCACGGATTCTCCTTCACCTCGGACGAATTGGCCCCCACCATTTCAGCAGAACCGGTCCCGTCGGCGCCATCCACACGGCAGGCTGTCGGACATGGGGAAGCGCATCTGGAACCACACCGGCACCGCGTTCGCACTGTTGGCCGCGGCGCTGGCCGCAGCCCTGATGCTCAGCGGCTGTTCGGGGACACCGCACCCGCGCAACATCACCCTGACGCTCGTCCGGCACGCGGAATCGGAAGCCAACGCCGCCGGAATCCTCGACACGTCGGTACCCGGTCCGGGACTGACCGAGAAGGGCCGCGTCCAGGCCCAGGAAATCGCAGATCAGCTCTCCCGCGGCCACCACGATGGTGTCTACGCCTCCTCGATGGTGCGCACCCAGCAGACCGCCGCCCCGCTGGCCCGCGAACTCGGCCGTCAGGTGCAGATCCTGCCCGGGCTGCGCGAGATCAACGCCGGCTGGTTCGCCGACAAGCCCCGAGATGTTGCCAATTCGGCATATTGGCTTGCCCCGCAGGCCTGGCTGCACGGTGACCGGACCGCGGCCATCCCCGGCTCGATCGACGGCAACCAGTTCAACGACGACTTCGGCGCCGCGGTCCAGCAGATCTACGACTCCGGCGACACCAACCCGGTGGCGTTCGCCCACGGGGCGTCGATCGCGACGTGGACCCTGATGAATGTCAAGAACCCCCGCGATGAGCTGTTGATCAACCATCCACTGCCCAACCTCGGCAAGGTGGTGATCACCGGCAACCCGGCCACCGGCTGGAAACTGGTGGACTGGGACGGAATTCGCGGATTCTGAGCGCAGCGGCGCCCAGCATCGGACGGCGAGACTCAACTCACCATTGACGTAGCCGATCCGAGCGACCACCATGACCGCATGCGTTATGTCGTTACCGGCGGTACCGGGTTTATTGGGCGGCGGGCGGTGGCCCGAATTCTGAAGCACAGCCCCGATGCGCAGGTGTGGGTGCTGGTGCGCCGCACCTCGCTGGGCCGCTTCGAGGCCCTGGCAGCTCAGCACGGTCAGGCATGGGGCGAGCGGGTGAATCCGCTGGTCGGCGACCTGACGGAAGAGAATCTGGGGTTGACCGACTCGGCACTCACCGAACTGGGCGACATCGATCACGTGCTGCACTGTGCGGCCATCTACGACATCACCGCCGGCGCGGCCGAACAGCAGGCCGCCAACGTCGAAGGCACTCGCGCGGTGATCGGGCTGGCGAAGCGGCTCGACGCCACCTTGTCGCACGTGTCGTCGATCGCGGTGGCCGGCAACTACGCCGGTGAGTTCACCGAAGACGACTTCGACATCGGCCAGGAACTGCCGACCCCGTATCACCAGACCAAATTCGAGGCCGAAGCACTGGTGCGCTCGACGCCGGGACTGCGCTACCGGGTGTACCGGCCGGCGGTGGTGGTGGGCGATTCCCACACCGGCGAGATGGACAAGGTCGACGGGCCGTACTACTTCTTTCCGCTGTTGGCCAAGCTGGCGGCACTGCCCCGGCTCACCCCGATGGCGGTGCCGGACACCGGACGCACCAACGTGGTTCCGGTCGACTACGTCGTCGATGCGCTGATCGAGTTGATGCACGCCGACGGGTATGACGGGCGCACCTTCCACCTCACCGCGCCACGCTCGATCGGGCTGCCCGGCATCTACCGCGCCGTCGCGCGAGAGGCCGGGCTTCCGCCGCTACGCGCCACGCTGCCCGGCGCCGTCGCGGCCCCGGTGCTCAACGTCGGTGGGCGGGCCCGGGTGTGGCGCAACATGGTGGCCACCCAGCTGGGCCTGCCGGCCGAGGTACTCGACCTGGTGAACCTGCGGCCGACATTCGTCGCCGACGCCACCCGCACGGCGCTGGGAGACCGCGTCCGGCTGCCCGAGTTCGCCGACTACGCGCCGAGGCTGTGGCGGTACTGGGCGCAGCATCTGGATCCCGACCGCGCCCGCCGTGACGATCCGGCCGGGCCCCTGGTCGGCCGGCACGTCATCATCACCGGGGCGTCCAGCGGTATCGGCCGGGCCTCGGCGATCGCCGTGGCCGAACGCGGCGGCACGGTCTTCGCGCTGGCCCGCAGCGGCTCGGCACTCGACGATCTGGTGGCCGAGATCCGGGCCGGTGGCGGGCAGGCGCACGCGTTCACCTGTGACGTCACCGATTCGGCGTCGGTGGAGCACACCGTCAAGGACATCCTGGGCCGGTTCGGGCACGTCGACTACCTGGTGAACAACGCCGGCCGGTCGATACGCCGATCGGTGGTCAACGCATGCGATCGGATGCACGACTACGAGCGCACGATGGCGGTCAACTACTTCGGTGCGGTGCGGATGGTGCTGGCGCTGCTGCCGCACTGGCGGGAACGACGGTTCGGCCACGTCGTCAACGTCTCCAGCGAAGGGGTGCTGGCGCACAGCCCGAAGTACAGCGCGTACGTGCCCACCAAGGCTGCACTGGATGCGTTCGCCGACGTGATCTCGACCGAAACCCTCTCGGATCACATCACCTTCACCACCATTCACATGCCACTGGTGGCCACACCGATGATTGCGCCGACGGGGAAACTGCTCCCGGTCGGGGCGATCAGCGCCGAGCATGCGGCGGCCATGGTGGTGCGCGGGCTGATCGAGAAGCCGGACCGGATCGACACCCCGCTGGGAACTCTGGCAGAGGCGGGCAACTACGTCACCCCCAGGCTGGCGCGACGGGTCCTGCACCAGCTGTACCTGGGCTACCCGGACTCGGCCGCGGCACGCGGCGTGGCGCCCCCAGAAACCACCGAAGCCGTTGCACCCGCTGCGGCACACCCGACTCGACGGCGCCCGAAGCGGCCGTCGCGGGCGATCCCCCGGGTACGGACGCCCCGCCCGGTCAAGCGGGCGGTGCGGTTGGTTCCGGGCGTGCACTGGTGAGCCCGCGCTCGTGACGCTGCCCGTCTTCGCCGACTTCGATACCGGCGTCGACGACGCGGTCGCGCTGGTGTACCTGTTGGCCAGCCCGGATGCCGAGCTTGTCGGGATCGCCGCCACCGGCGGAAACGTTGCGGTGCAGCAGGTCTGCCGCAACAACCTGGCCCTGTTGGAGTTGTGCGGGGCGACCGGAGTCCCGGTGTCGCGGGGCGCCGACAGGCTGGCCCACACCGCAGAGAACAGCCACGGGCCGCAAGGGCTGGGGTACGCCGAGTTGCCGCCCGGCACCGGACAGCTCACCGGATACGACGCTGCTGCAGCCTGGGTCGCCGCCGCCCGGGAACATCCGGGGCAGCTGATCGGTCTGGCCACCGGCCCGCTGACCAACCTGGCATTGGCGCTGCGGACCGAACCCGCACTGCCCACGCTGCTGCGTCGACTGGTGATCATGGGCGGCACGTTCTCCGGCGAACGGTCCGGCTGGGCCGAGTTCAACATCGGATTCGATCCAGAGGCTGCCGCTGAGGTGTTCACGGCATGGGGAGCGGTTGCGCCGCAACGGCTCCCGATCGTGTGCGGCCTGGATCTGACCCGGCACATCGCGATCACGCCGGCCATCCTGGCGCGGCTGGCCGACAACCGCATTAATCCGGTGATCCGGATGCTCAACGACGCGCTGCGGTTCTATTTCGAGGCACACGAAGCACGCAGCCACGGCTACCTGGCGTATCTGCACGATCCGCTGGCCGCGGCGGTCGCACTGGACCCCACACTGGTGACGACTCGCCCGGCTGCGGTGCGGGTCGAGCTTGCGCCCGGCGATGCGCGCGGGCGGACGATCCCCGACTGGGATGCCGCACAGCCCAACGCACTGATCGGGGTGAGCGTCGACCCGGCGGTGTTCTTCGACCGATTTGTGCAGCGGGTCAGCGTATTCGCCGGCTCCCTTCCACCGAACGTGCGTTGAGGGTGATTCCGGAGCGGGGCGAATTCTCGTCCTGAGTACATGTTCGGTGTGGGCGCCGATCGGGACACTTGCCGGGGTTCACTCATACACCCCCTCCAGATACCACCGCCGCAGCCGGTAACACAGCAGCAGTGCCTGCCCGGGCGCCGCGCTTCCCGGCGAGTCCTCCAACAGCGCCTGGACTCGGGCGGTGCGCCCGGATCCCGGCCCCTGCCGCTGCGGATCCCACCACCGTTCGTCGACCGGCCAGGGACCGGCCCACCAGCGCAGCCGGTCTTCCCGGTCCCGGGCGACCAGCCACGCCGGGTCGGCCGAGAAGAGCCCCCGACCCGTCACCCTGATCGGATTACGTTCGGCGTCAAGCAGTTCCACCGGGTCGTCGAGTAGCACCGACGGCGAGGGTTCGGGGAGCCGGCCGGGCCACGGCTGGCGCGGGTCGGCCAGCGGCACCGGCTCGTCCCCCAGCGGGGTCAAGGTGATGCGCTCGGCGGGACCACGACCGCCGGAGAGCACCGGCACCCGCACCGCTTCGGGGCCGAGCAGGCCCTGCACCCGCACCAGGGCGCGGCGGGCACGCAACCGGTCCTCCTCCCCGAGCCCGCCCCACAGCGGTAACTGCAGCGCCTCGGTCGCCGATGCCACCTCCACCGGCTCCAGCCGCAACAGCGTCACCGGACCGGTGGGCCGATCTCGGGCGACGCGACTGTTCAACCAGCCGTCGAGCTGCCAGCGCACCCGATCCGCGGTGGCGTCCTCGGTCAACGGCTCGGCGCATCGCCACACCCGGGTCAGCTCTTCCCCGGTATCGGTGATGGCGTGAATGGCCAGCCGGGTGCAGCCGACCCCGGCAGCCATCAGCGTCCGGTGCAGTACACCGGCCAGTGAGCGCCCGGCGAACGCCGCGGCGTCGACCCGGTCGAGCGGCGGATCGCAGTGCAGCACCGCCTCGAGATCGGGCGTGGGCTCCCGCCCGGACGGCCCGCGTTCCGGCTCGGCGCGAGCGAACCGGTGCGCGGTGAGCGCGTCGGGCCCGAACCGCGAGGTGACATCCGGGCGGGGCAGCGCAGCGAATTGTCCGATGGTTCGAATTCCCAAGCGCCACAACAGGTCGATCAGGCCGTCCCGCCCAGGCCCGGACAGGCTGGGCTCGGCGGCCAGCTGCCGAATCGACAGCGCGGACAGGAAGCGGGCGTCTCCCCCGGGCGGCACCACAGCGCCGGCACGTGCGGCGAGCACCGCGGTGGAGAGCCCGTCGGCGATCCCGACCTGACATTCGACATCGGTCGCGGCCACCGCGTCGACAAGGCGTTCGGCGGCCTGTTCCTCGGAACCGAAGGCTCGCACCGCACCACGCACCGACACCACCAGCAGCCCGGGCCGCAACACCTCAGCAGCCGGCACCAGTTCGTCGACCGCAGCCAGGACCGGCTCAAACAGCCGGGCATCACGATCGGTGTCGGCGGCCACCACATGCAGCGCCGGACAGCGGGCCGCCGCTTCTCGGCGTCGCAGCCCACGCCGCACCCCCGCCGCACGGGCGCCCGCCGAACAGGCGATCACCCGGTTGGCCAGGGTGACCGCAATCGGCGCGGTGGCCGGCAGCCCCGCCGCGGCCGCCGCGGCGACCGCGGGCCAGTCCATGCACCACAGCGCCAGTACTCGAGAGTCGGCCATGGGAAGGCTCGCTACCCGGCCCTGGTCCGCCCGGCCGCGCGTCCGGCGGCCCGCACCTCGAGCCGCACCGCGCCGATCCGCCCGAAGCCGGAGATGGCGCCACAGCCCGTCATCTTGTCGCCTACGGTCTCATAGCCGCTCACCCGGGCGTCCAACTGCAGCGCCGCGCCTTGCCAGGTGCCGCCGGAGACCAGCAGGGCGCAGCCCCGGTGACGCGCGCGGGCCAGCACCACCCGGGTGCGCGCCGGCGGTACCGATCGGCCGCCCAGCCCGAGCACCACCAGATCCATGCCGTCCATCAGCACCGTGGCCACCTCCACCGGGTCGTTGCCGGGGTCGGGGATCACCGCGAGCCGGCTCAGGTCGGCGCCCATCTCGGAGGCGGCCAGCAGCCCGAGATCCGGCTGACCGACGATGGCTGCGTTGCCGCCGGCCGCCGTCACCGTGGCCACCATGCTGAGCATCAGCGAGCGGGCACCCGAGAGCACCACCACCGTGCCGCGCGGCAGTCCGGCGGGCAACACCCCGGCCAGCAGCGACGGGACCGGCAGCACCGCGTCGGCGGCCGGGGCCGCTGCAGCCGACAGTCCGGCCCCCCGCCGGCCCGCACCCACCTTGCCCGACACCGCCGCCATCTGCCGACGCAGCTGTTCCAGCTGTTCGGCGCGATTTTCTCCGGCACCATGGCGTTGCCCCACGTCCACCGCCGCCGTCATGATCGCCTCCGGAACACTCGAATATGTTCGAAACTATGTTCGATTGACCCGAGTGAACACTCCCCCACCGACAACCGTCAAGCCGGATCCTTCGGCGGCGCATCAACGGCCTCTCACGCCCCATCAGCACCGCGCCCCAGGCCATCGGCCGTCGACGATTGGTACATAGTTCAAAATATGTAACACTGTTCCGCATGACCCAATCCGTGGAGTCCGACGCGGCTACCGATGCGCTGCCCTTGGGACCGCAGTCCCTGGTGTGGCGCTACTTCGGCGACAACCGGATGTTCTTGATCGGGCCGCGGCCCGCGGTGCTGCAGAACATGCTCGCCGAGCTCGGCCAGGGCGTGCTGGACCACTCGGTGTTCTTCACCGACACCGCCGCTCGCATCAAACGCTCGCTGCCGCCGATCTTCATGACCGTCTACGGCGCCGAATCCGACAACCCCGGCCAGCAGGTGCGCGACTTCCACCTCAACATCAAGGGGACCATGCCGGATGGAAACCGGTACCACGCACTGGATCCCGAGACCTACTTCTGGGCCCACGCCACGTTCGTCGAGCAGGTGCTGTACTTCGCCGACACCTTCGTCAAGCGGCTGACCCCCGCCGAGAAGGAGCGGATCTACCTCGAATCGAAGACCTGGTATCGCCGCTACGGCGTCAGCGACCGGGTGATGCCGGCCGACTACGCCGAATTCGAGCGCTACTGGAATCAGATGCTGGACAAGGTTCTCGTCGACCACCCGACCGCCAAGTACGGCGTCGGCTATGTCACCAAGGGCTTCCCCTGCCCCAAGGGAGTGCCGCCGACACTGTGGCGGGCGATTTCGGTGGTCTTCAACCCGCTCGCGGCGTTTCTCACCACCGGCGGCATGCCGCCGAGCACCCGTGCCCAACTGGGCTTGCCGTGGAGTGATCGCCACGAGCGGCGCTATCAGCGGTTCGCCGCGGTCTGCCGGTCGCGGCCGGTCAACTGGGCGTGGGATCATTTGCCGATGCGACTGCGCTACAACCAATTCGCCTATGCCGGCTACGCCCGGGGCTGACCCGGCGACCACCGCCATCCTCGACGCCGCGGTCGTCGAGTTCGAGCAGCACGGCTTCCGGCGGGTCGCACTGGACGACGTGGCTCGCCGCGCCGGGGTCAGTCGCACCACCATCTACCGCCGGTTCGCCGGTCGCGATGAGCTGGTTGCCGCAGTCATCGACCGGGAGAACGCCGCGCTCTACGACGACATCGCCACCGAGCTGAAAAACTCTGGCGCCCAGTCGAATTACTATGTCGAGGCGTTCACGTCGGCAATCATGCAGTTTCGCCGACATCGGGTGCTCAACCGGATGATCACCGATGAGCCGGCGCTGGCGCTGGAGCTCTCCCGGCGGCACTACAGCGCGATCCTGGACCGCATGTCCGAAGCGCTGCGGGTGATCTTCCCGGCCGGGTTCGCCGAACGCCTCGGCCCGGCGGTGGTCACCGAATTGGCCGACACCGTCCTGCGATACGCGGCGCTGGCACTGTTATTGCCGTCGCGCGAACCGCTGGATTCCGTCGAGGACATCCGCACATTCGCGACCGAGCATTTCCTGCCCAGTCTTCCCGCGGCGCTGCGTGCGGTGCCGATATAGGCTCCCCCTCATCAGAGAGCCGCACCGACTCCCATCGAGGCAACCACCTCAGGCATGTAGCTCTCCGCGAGCACAGTCGCGATGGCCTCGACTTCAGGAGCAAGCGGATACATGTGGCGATACTGCAGAACCTGTTTGCCGATCAACCCGAGCCGCTCGGTGAACGTCGGCATGCGGCCCGGATCCAGCAACGGCGTGTTGAACGGCGCGCAGTCGGAACGCTGAAACTCGAAAGCGGCACTGATCCGCGGCGCGGCGCCAAGACGGCTGCCACGCCCGCCCCAATGCAGCACCGCCTGATTCCAGGCGAACATGGTGCCCGCCGTGGCCGGCAGCGCCCGAATGTCCTGGAGATTGCGGACCACCGTGTTGTCCGGCCCGTCCCAGCGACGTTCGACGAAACGATCATCGAGATGGGCGGGCAGCATGTACATACATCCATTGAGCGGCGTGGCGTCGGTGAACGGCAGCCACACGGTCAGCGTGTGAGGCGAGTTGTCGTCATCAAGGGTGTTGATCAACTTGTCCCGGTGCGGTCCCCAGCCGACGGCGTTGTCGTTGGGATTGACGTGCCAGACCCAGAAGTCGGGCAGCGCCTGGTACCCCTCGCCCATCACGCTGGAGAGGAACTCCGACAGCCCCTGGAAAGCCAGCCACAGCTCGTCGTAGACGAACGCGAAGGCCAACGGGATTCCTTGCTGGAACAGCGTCGACACGCCCGCGCGAATGGGCGCGATGGCCGCTTCCGGCAGGGCGTCGGGGACCTGGACGTAGCCCTCGCGCTTCAAGTTGGCCAGCTGGGTATCGAGCTCGCCCACCGCAGCGGACGGGCGGGCGCCCCCGGCTTCTATCGACATTTCCGGGCACAGTTGCGTCCAGAATTCGCGACGCTGCACGTCGGCAGCGGAAAGCGCAGCAATCATGGGGCTACTCCCACTCAATAGTGCCGGGTGGTTTGCTGGTGATATCCAAGACTACGCGGTTGACCTCGCGAACCTCATTGGTTATCCGAGTCGAGATCCGCTCCAGCACCTCGTAGGGCACTCGGGTCCAGTCGGCGGTCATGGCGTCTTCACTGGACACCGGGCGCAGCACGATCGGGTGGCCGTAGGTGCGGCCGTCGCCTTGCACCCCCACCGAACGGACATCGGCCAGCAGCACCACCGGACACTGCCAGATCTGGTGGTCCAGGCCGGCGGCGGTCAACTCCTCGCGGGCTATCGCGTCGGCCTGCCGCAGCGTCGCCAGCCGCTCACCGGTGACCTCGCCGACGATCCGGATGCCCAGTCCGGGACCCGGGAACGGTTGGCGGGCAACGATCTCCTCCGGCAGTCCCAACTCGCGCCCGACCGCGCGCACCTCGTCCTTGAACAGCAGCCGCAGCGGCTCGACGAGACTGAACTTCAGGTCGTCGGGCAGCCCACCGACGTTGTGGTGGCTCTTGATGTTCGCGGTGCCGGTCCCCCCACCGGATTCCACCACGTCCGGATACAGCGTGCCCTGCACCAGGAACTCGACGCCGCCTTGAGAAGCATCGTGGTCTCCCAAGGTGTCTCGCACCGCACCCTCGAAGGCCCGGATGAACTGGCGCCCGATGATCTTGCGCTTGCCCTCGGGATCCGACACCCCCGACAGCGCATCGAGGAAGACGGCGGCGGCATCTACAGTGACCAGCTTCGCGCCGGTGGCGGCGACGAAGTCGTTCTGCACCTGCTCACGTTCACCGGCGCGCAACAGCCCGTGGTCGACGAAGACACACGTCAGGCGGTCACCGATGGCACGCTGCACCAGCGCCGCGGCAACCGCCGAATCCACCCCGCCGGACAGTCCACAGATGGCATGGCCGTCGCCGATCTGTTCGCGCACCTGCTCGATCAGCGCATCGGCGATATTGGCGGGCGTCCAGGCCGCGTCGATGCCGGCGAACTCGTGCAGGAACCGGCTGAGCACCCGCTGCCCGTAGGGGGTGTGCAGCACCTCGGGGTGGTACTGCACCCCGGCGAGCCGGCGGGCGCGGTTCTCGAACGCGGCCACCGGGGCACCCACGGTGCCGGCCACCACGGTGAACCCGTCGGGCGCAACGGTCACCGCGTCGCCGTGACTCATCCACACCGGCTGGGTGCCCGGCAGGCCCGAGTGCAGTTCTCCGCCGGTCACCGTCAGTTCGGTGCGGCCGTACTCACTGGTCCCGGTGTGCTCGACGGTGCCGCCGAGCGCCGCCGCCATGGCTTGAAAGCCGTAGCAGATGCCGAACACCGGAAGGCCGAGGTCAAACAGCGCCGGATCGAGCTGGGGCGCGCCCTCGGCGTAGACGCTGGCCGGCCCGCCGGACAGCACGATCGCCAGCGGATTGCGCGCGGCGATTTCTTCGACTGTCGCGGTGTGCGGGATGACCTCGGAGAAGACCCGCGCCTCCCGAACTCGGCGGGCGATCAATTGGGCGTACTGCGCGCCGAAGTCGACGACCAAGACGGGACGAGACGATGGTGATGACACGCACAGAGTGTAGTGGCGGCAAAAGTCAGCCGGACCAACGGCGGGCATGGTGAAGTGGAAGGACGCCGCAACGGAAGAAGGAGGACACGTGCTGGGTCTGCCCGAAACGGTGCGTGC
Organism: Mycobacterium sp. UM_Kg27; assembly: GCF_000972905.1. Taxonomy (NCBI): domain Bacteria; kingdom Bacillati; phylum Actinomycetota; class Actinomycetes; order Mycobacteriales; family Mycobacteriaceae; genus Mycobacterium; species Mycobacterium sp. UM_Kg27. The sequence continues at coordinate 11,414 of NZ_JRMM01000041.1, read as the reverse complement.
CTGCCTGTTCGACCTCGATGGAGTCCTCACCGACACCGCCAGCGTGCATACCCGCGCCTGGAAGACCATGTTCGACACCTACCTGTCTGCGCGCGCCGAACGCACCGGCGAACCGTTCGTGCCGTTCGACCCGGAAGGTGATTACCGGCGCTTCGTCGACGGTCGCAAACGCGACGACGGAGTGCGCGCGTTTCTGGCCAGTCGCGGCATCACGCTGCCCGACGGCGCCGACGACGACCCACCCGATGCCGAGACCGTGCACGGTCTGGGCAACCGCAAGAACGCGGCGTTCCGTGAGACGCTGCGTGCTGACGGGGTGGAGGTCTTCGAGGGATCCCGTCGCTACCTGGCAGCGGTCACCGCGGCGGGCCTGGCCACCGCGGTGGTGTCGGCCAGCGCCAACGCCGGCGAGGTACTGGCGCTCACCGGTCTGGAGACGTTCATCGCGCAACGGGTCGACGGCGTGACGCTGCGCACCGAACACATCGCGGGCAAGCCCGCACCGGATTCGTTTCTGCGGGCGGCGCAGCTGCTCGGCGTGTCCCCCACGGCGGCTGCGGTATTCGAAGACGCGCTGTCGGGGGTGGCGGCCGGTCGAGCCGGCGGGTTCGGCTTCGTGGTGGGCGTCGACCGGGTGGGCCAGCGCGATGAGCTGCTCAGCCACGGCGCCGACGTCGTCGTCACCGATCTGGAAGAACTGTTGTGAAAGCGAGCCGATGATCGCGCAAGATTACTTTCCGATAGAACCGTGGCAGATCCGCGAGACCCACCTCGACCTGGATCTGCTGGGGCAGACGGAGTCCCTGTTCGCCCTGTCCAACGGGCACATCGGCCTGCGCGGCAACCTCGATGAGGGCGAACCGCATGGCCTGCCCGGAACCTACCTGAACTCGTTCTACGAGGTGCGGCCGCTGCCGCACGCCGAGTCCGGATTCGGCTACCCGCAGGCCGGGCAGACCGTGGTCGACGTGACCAACGGCAAGATAATCCGGCTGATGGTCGACGACGAACCGCTGGACGTCCGCTACGGCGAGCTGATCGAACACGAGCGGATCCTCGATCTGCGCGCGGGCACCCTGACCCGCCACATCCACTGGCGCTCACCGGCGAAGAAGCAAGTCAAGGTGCATTCGACCCGGCTGGTGTCGCTCGCGCAGCGCAGCGTCGCCGCCATCGAATACGTCGTCGAGGCGGTCGATGAATTCGTCCGTGTGACAGTGCAATCCGAGCTGGTCGCCAATGAGGACCAGCCGCCGACCTCCGACGACCCGCGGGTTGCGGCGATCCTGGAGAACCCACTGGAGGCCGTCGAACGCGAGAACACCAACACCGGTGCGGTACTGGTGCACCGCACCCGCGCCAGCGAACTGATGATGGCCGCCGCCATGGATCACGAGGTCGAGGTACCCGGGCGGGTCCAGGTCTCCACGATAGCGATCCCCGACGTGGCGGCGACCACCGTGGTGTGCGGACTGCGTCCCGGGCAGAAACTGCGCATCGTCAAATACCTGGCCTACGGCTGGTCCAGTGAGCGGTCCAGGCCCGCGCTGCGCGATCAGGCCATCGCGGCGCTGACCGGCGCCCGCTACAGCGGCTGGCAGGGGCTGGTCGACGCCCAACGTGCCTACCTCGACGAGTTCTGGGACGGTGCCGACGTCGAGGTCCACGGCGACCCGGACTGCCAGCAGGCGGTCCGCTTCGCGCTGTTCCACCTGCTACAAGCCAGCGCCCGCGCCGAACGCCGCGCCATCCCCAGTAAGGGCCTGACCGGCACCGGCTATGACGGCCATACCTTCTGGGACAGCGAGAGCTTCATCCTGCCGGTGCTGATCTACACCGCTCCGCACGCCGCGGCCGATGCGCTGCGCTGGCGGGCGACCACGCTGGATCTCGCGCGCGGGCGCGCCACCGAGTTGGGGCTGTCCGGCGCGGCTTTCCCGTGGCGGACGATCCGTGGCCAAGAATGCTCCGGGTACTGGCCGGCGGGCACCGCCGCCTGGCACATCAACGCCGATATCGCGGCGGCGTTCGAGCAGTACCGGGTGGTCACCGGCGACCCCTCGGTGGAGCAGGAGTGCGGGCTGGCGGTGCTGGTCGAGACCGCGCGGCTCTGGCGCTCGCTGGGGCACCACGACCGGCACGGGGTGTGGCACCTGTACGGGGTCACCGGTCCCGACGAATACACCGCGATCGTTCGGGACAACGTGTTCACCAACCTGATGGCCGCCCATAATCTGCGCACCGCCGCCGAGGCATGCGCCCGCCACCCCGATGCCGCCCACGAGTTGGGGGTCACCACCGAGGAGATGGCGGGCTGGCGGGACGCGGCCGACGCGGCGCACATTCCCTACGACGAGGAACTCGGGGTGCATCCGCAGTGCGACGGGTTCACCACGGCCGCGGAATGGGACTTCGACACCCGCAACACCTACCCACTGCTACTCAGCGAACCCTATGTGCGGCTGTACCCGGCCCAGGTGGTCAAGCAGGCCGATCTGCTACTGGCCATGCAGTGGCGCAGCCATGCGTTCACCGACGAGCAGAAGGCCCGCAACGTCGACTACTACGAGCGGCGCACGGTACGGGACTCGTCGCTGTCGGCGTGCACCCAGGCGGTGATGTGCGCCGAGGTGGGACACCTGGAGTTGGCCCACGACTACACCTACGAGACGGCGTTCGTCGACCTGCGCGATCTGCACGACAACACCCGCGACGGCCTGCATATGGCGGCGCTGGCCGGGACCTGGCTGTCATTGGTGGCCGGGTTCGGCGGCCTGCGCGACGACGCCGGCGTGCTGTCGCTGGATCCCGCCCTGCCGGACGGAATCTCACGGCTACGGTTCGGGTTGCGCTGGCGGGGGTTTCGGGTGACGGTCGACGCCAACCACAGCAAGGTCACCTACACGCTGCGCGATGGCCCCGATGGCCGACTGACGATCAACCATGCCGGCGAGGAGGTCGAACTGAGTACGCGGTCCCCGACGACGCTGCCGGCCCGTCGGCGCGAACCGCTGCTGCCCACTCCGACGCAGCCGCCCGGCCGCGAACCCATGCACCGCCGGGAAGTCGCGCGGTGATCGCTCAGGCGATACCGGAGGACCAGCGCAGCGCACCGAAGGCGCTGTCGGGCACCGCCGGGTTCTTCGGCGCGATCGGGTCGAGCCGCCGGTAGGCCTCGCCCTGGGTGGGCCGCAGGTCGGCCTCGCCCTTGTTGGGCCACAGCGATGCGGCCCGCTCGGCCTGCGCGGTGATCGACAGGGACGGGTTGACGCCGAGGTTGGCCGACACCGCCGCGCCGTCCATCACCGCCAGGGTCGGGTAGCCGTACACCCGCTGGTAGGGGTCGATGACGCCGTGCTCGGGGCTGTCCCCGATCGCCGCCCCGCCCAGGAAGTGTGCGGTGAGCGGAATGTTGAACAGCTCGCCCCAGGTACCGCCGGCCACGCCGTCGATCTTGGCGGCGATGCGGCGGGTGACCTCGTTGCCGACCGGAATCCAGCTCGGGTTCGGCTCGCCGTGGCCCTGCTTGCTGCTGTAGCGGCGGATGCCCAGCTTGCTGCGTTTGGTGAAGGTGGTGATCGAGTTGTCCAGATGCTGCATGACCAGGGCGATCACGGTGCGCTCACTCCAGCCCCGGGGGTTGAGCAGCCGCAAAATGTTGCGGGGGTCTTCGCCGGCTTGGTTCAGCAGCTGGCGCCACCGCGGGGTGTCGGTTCCTTGCGGACCGGAACCATCAGTCATCAGGGTCTGCAACAACCCCATGGCGTTGGAGCCCTTGCCGTAGCGGACCGGTTCGACGTGGGTGTCGGCGGTGGGGTGGATCGAGGAGGTGATCGCCACGCCGTGGGTCAGGTCCAGGTCCGGGTTGACCTTCAAGGTGGCCGCGCCCACGATCGATTCGGAGTTGGTGCGGGTCAGCACGCCCAGCTTGTCGGAGAGCTTCGGCAGCTTGCCCTTATCGCGCATCTTGAACAACAGCCGCTGGGTGTTGTAGGTGCCGGCGGCCAGGATCAGGTGCCGGGCGGTGAAGGTCTTGCGGTGCCGGCGCGCGCGCAAGCCGGTTCGTACCGTCGTCACCTGCCATAGCCCGTCGGCCCCCTGCTCGAAGGCGGTCACCGTCGTCATCGGATGCACCTGTGCTCCAGCCGATTCCGCCAGATACAGGTAGTTCTTGACCAAGGTGTTCTTGGCGCCCCAGCGGCAGCCCGTCATGCATTCGCCGCACTCGATACAACCGGTGCGTTTCGGGCCCGCGCCGCCGAAGTACGGGTCGGCCACGGTCTTGCCCGGCTCCTTGGCACCGTTGGCGCCGTCCGGGCCGAAGAACACCCCGACCGGGGTGGCCACGAAGGTGTCGCCGACCCCCATCTCATCGGCGACCTGCTTGACGATGCGGTCCGCGTCGGTGAAGGTCGGGTTCTTGACCACGCCGAGCATCCGCTTGGCCTGGTCGTAGTGCGGCATCAACTCGGCGCGCCAGTCGGTGATGTGCGCCCACTGCTTGTCGGCGAAGAACGGCTCCGGCGGTACATAGAGCGTGTTGGCGTAGTTCAACGACCCGCCGCCGACCCCGGCGCCGGCCAGCACCATGACGTTGTTGAGCAAATGAATGCGCTGAATGCCGTAGCAACCCAGCTTCGGCGCCCACAAAAACTCGCGCAGATGCCAGGAGTTCTTCGCGAAATCCGCGTCGGCGTAGCGGCGGCCTGCTTCCAGCACGCCGACCCGATAACCCTTCTCGGTCAGCCGCAACGCGCTCACGCTGCCGCCGAAACCCGAGCCGATGATCAGGACGTCGTAGTCAGGCTCCATCGCATCAGTATGCCCTACCCGGTACCCGCGGTAGCAGGGTCGCCGAGGCTACATTTCGTCGCGGTTTTCGTCTCCCGGAGACAAAGACAGGGCCGAAATCAGGAACCGACGGTCAGGCCGACCTTCTGGAACTCCTTGAGGTCGCAGTAGCCGGCCTTGGCCATCGCGCGACGCAACCCGCCGACCAGGTTCAACGAGCCGAACGGGTCGTCGGAGGGGCCCTCGAGCACCTGCGCCAGACCGGGCCGCTCCCCGTAGGCGACCTGCATCAGCGCGCCACGCGGCAGGGAGGGGTGGGCGGCAGCCGACGGCCAGTACCAGCCGTCGCCCTGCGCCTCGGCCGCGCCGGCCAGCGGCGTGCCCAGCACCACCGCGTCGGCGCCGCAGGCGATCGCCTTGGCCAGATCCCCGGACGTGTGGATGTCACCGTCGGCCAGCACGTGCACGTAGCGCCCGCCGGTCTCATCGAGGTATTCGCGGCGCGCGGCGGCCGCGTCGGCGATCGCGGTGGCCATCGGCACCGAGATGCCCAGGACTTCGTCGGAGGTGGTCACCCCGGAGGTGGACCCGTAGCCGACGATCACCCCGGCCGCGCCGGTGCGCATCAGGTGCAGCGCGGTGCGGTGGTCGATCACCCCGCCGGCCACCACCGGGATGTCCAGCTCGGAGATGAAGGTCTTCAAGTTGAGCGGTTCCCCGGCTCCGTCGCGGTCCACGGCGACCCGCTCGGCGGAGATGATGGTGCCCTGGATGACCAGTAGGTCGACGCCCGCGGCCACCAGCGCCGGGGTCAACGCTGCGGCGTTCTGCGGGCTCACCCGTACCGCGGTGGTCACCCCGGCCTCGCTGATGCGCGCCACCGCGGCGCCGAGCAGTTCGGGGTTCAGCGGCGCAGCGTGCAGCTGCTGCAGCAGCCGGATCGCCGCCGAGGGCTCAGGTTCTTTGGCGGCCGCTTCGATCACCTGGGCGATCTTGGCCTGGACGTCGGCGTGGCGGCCGATCAGTCCTTCGCCGTTGAGCACCCCCAGCCCGCCGAGCCGGCCCAGTTCGATGGCGAACTCCGGGGAGACCAGCGCGTCGGTGGGATGGGCCAGGACCGGCATCTCGAACCGGTAGGCGTCCAGCTGCCAGGCGGTGGACACGTCCTTGGAGGAACGAGTACGCCGGGATGGCACGATGTTGATGTCGTCGAGTTCATAGGTCCGGCGGGCGGTGCGGCCCATGCCGATCTCAACCATGTCACGCATGACGGGTCAGCCTCGTTTCTGTTGCTCTGCTTGTCTGCGCGCAGACGCGGGGACGAACGCCTGCTCAGCGCACGTAGTAGTTGGGGGCTTCGACAGTCATGGTGATGTCGTGCGGGTGGCTTTCCTTCAGGCCCGCGGCGGTGATGCGCACGAACTGTGCCTGCTGCAGCGCCTCGATGGTGGCCGAACCGGTGTAGCCCATCGCCGCGCGCAGCCCGCCGGTGAGCTGGTGGATGACCGTGCTCAGCGGGCCCCGGAACGGCACGCGGCCTTCGATGCCCTCGGGCACCAGCTTGTCCTCGGAGAGCGCGTCGTCCTGGAAGTAGCGGTCCTTGGAGTAGGACTTGGCTCCACCGCGGCCCTGCATGGCACCCAGCGAACCCATCCCGCGGTAGCTCTTGAACTGCTTGCCGTTGACGAAGATCAGCTCGCCGGGCGATTCGGCGGTGCCGGCCAACAGCGAGCCGAGCATCGTCGTCGAGGCGCCGGCGGCCAGCGCCTTGGCGATGTCGCCGGAGTACTGCAGCCCTCCATCGGCGATCACCGGCACACTGGCCGGGGCGCAGACGGCGACGGCTTCCATGATGGCGGTGATCTGGGGGGCGCCCACCCCGGCCACCACCCGGGTGGTGCAGATCGAGCCGGGGCCCACCCCGACCTTCACCGCGTCGGCACCGGCCTCGACCAGCGCGGCGGCGCCACTTCGGGTAGCAACGTTGCCGCCGACCACGTCGACCCGCTCCCCCACTTCGGCTTTGAGCTTGCCCACCATGTCCAGCACCCCGCGGTTGTGGGCGTGTGCGGTGTCCACGATCAGCACATCCACCCCGGCGTCCACCAGCGTCATCGCCCGGACCCAGGCGTCGTCGCCAACACCCACCGCGGCGCCGACCAGCAGTCGACCGTCGCTGTCCTTGGTTGCCAGCGGGTGCTGCTCGGTCTTGACGAAATCCTTGACGGTGATCAGTCCGGTCAGCTTGCCGTGGCCGTCGACGATCGGCAGCTTCTCGATCTTGTGCCGGCGCAGCAGCCCCAGCGCGGCGTCGGCGGAGACACCCTCCTGTGCGGTGATCAGCGGCGTCTTGGTCATCACTTCGGCGACCGGCTTGTTCTGGTCGACCTCGAAGCGCATGTCCCGATTGGTGATGATGCCAACGAGTTGGCCCCGCGAGTCCACTACCGGCAGCCCGGAGATCCGGAAGCGGGCGCACAGCGCGTCCACCTCGGCCAGGGTGTTCTCCGGTGTACAGGTGACCGGGTCGGTGACCATGCCGGCCTCGGACCGCTTGACGGTCTCGACCTGGCCGGCCTGCTCGGTGACGGGCAGATTGCGGTGCAGCACGCCCATGCCACCGGCGCGGGCCATCGCGATCGCCATCCGGGCCTCGGTGACGGTGTCCATCGCGGAGCTGACCAGCGGCACCTTGAGGGCGATGTTGCGCGTGAGCCGACTCGCGGTGTCGGCGGTAGCCGGCACCACGTCGGATGCCGCCGGAAGCAGCAGGACGTCATCGAAGGTCAGCCCCAGCATCGCGATCTTGGGGGACTGTCCGTCGAGCGCGCCACCGGCATATACCGCATCGTCTTGCGGACCCATGGCACCAGTCATCGGAGCGCTGACCTCTGTTTTGGACAACCAACGGCCATCTGGGAGCCTCCACTACAAAACCGGGGTGAGAATTCCATCTTAATGGCGGCGCGCAGCCGCCTTCGCCCGCCACCACCCTTGGTCTCCGGGCGGGCCCCTTGGCCCACCGCTGGCGTTCTGTCAGGGCTACTGCGTACCCTGATGGGCGTGCGTGACCACCTGCCACCCGGTTTGCCGCCCGACCCGTTCGCCGACGATCCGCATGACCCGTCTGCCGCACTGGACGCAGTCGAACCGGGCCAGCCGCTCGACCCGCAGGAACGGACCGCAGTCGAGGCCGACCTCGCAGATCTGGCGGTCTATGAAGCGCTGCTGGCGCACAGAGGAATTCGCGGCCTGGTGGTCTGCTGCGACGACTGCCAACAGGACCACTACCACGACTGGGACATGCTGCGCGCCAACCTGCTGCAGCTGCTGATCGACGGCACCGTCCGCCCGCACGAGCCGGCCTACGACCCGGAGCCGGACAGCTACGTGACGTGGGATTACTGCCGCGGTTATGCCGATGCGTCGCTCAACGGGGCGACCTCGGAAGCCGACGGCTACCGCTGATCAGGTCGCTGCCAGTTTCCACCGCGGTGGACCACCAGCTGCGCGGCGTCGTCACGCAGGCCGCGTAACTCTGCTGCCGTGTGCGCGCCGGCGGCGTCGTTCAAATCGGCCAGCATGCACGCCAACGCCCATTGCAGGGGAATCAACCCCAGCCGGCCGGTGTGCTGCAGTGCGGCCTCGGCCACGGCGCGTGCTCGGTCGAGGTTCCCCGCGCAACACAGCGCGCCGGCCAGCACCACCTGACTTTTCACCCGGTGTCGCGTCATACCGTCGCTCACCAGCTCGCACGCCTGCTCGGCATGGCGCACCGCGGCGACTCCATCGCCGGTGACCATCGCCAGTTCCGCGGTCACCCAATGCCGGCGCACCGCCAGGCGCGCCGGCGCGGTGGACGGCTCCGGTTCGGCGCGGGCCAGCAGTGCCGCCGACGCCGCGAAACGCCCCACTCCGAGGGCGTCGGCGGCCAGCCCGACCAGCGCATCGGCGCGGGCTTCAGGGTCGACTTCGCGGTCATTGAGGGCCAGCGCCAGCGCCCGGCCGTCGAAGACGCGGGCCCGATCGTGACCGCCGAGTTGGCGCAGGAACGAGCCCCGGGTGCTGTATGCCAGGGAGGCCAGCGGCCCGGCCGGCACCTCGCGCAACAACGCCGCCAGATCGGCGGCGGCACTGGCGTAGCGCCCTTGGCCTCCGGCCGCGACGGCACGCAGCCACCGCTGCCGGGGATTGGTCGCCGCCGGCAGGGGCCAGCGGCCGGGTTCGTCGCCGAACGCGGCGGCACCGAGGACTGCATTCGGGTCGTCGATCATCGCTGCGCGACGTTACGCGGTACCGCCTTCACATAACCACTCCACAGAATGCGGAATAACATCCACTCTCACGGAAACTCCACTCTTTTAGGCCAGCCTTTCTTAACCATCGCGTTGGTTTTACTTCAGATCGTTTAGTTACCGTCCCTTCGGCGCCGGAAGACAGCCGGCGCTGTTTTACGCGCACCACCCACCGCTCGACAAGCCGCATCCCCAAAGATCCGGCCCCAACAGCGTTTTGAGAGGGGTTCCCATGCCACAGGTTGAGCAATTGCCCGGCCGCAACGCGGACGTATGGGATTGGCAGCTTCGGGGAGCGTGTCGAGGGGTCGACTCATCGGTGTTCTTCCCGCCCGACGGAGAACGCGGCCGCGCCCGGGCCCAGCGCGAGCAGAACGCCAAGAAGTGGTGCCGCAATTGCCCGGTGCTGGAACAGTGCCGGACGCACGCACTCGCCGTAGGTGAGCCCTATGGCATCTGGGGCGGCATGTCTGAAGCCGAGCGGCACGCCGCACTGCGCTGCAACCTGCGCCCCAGCGGCTAATCGCTGCCCGACCGGCCGCGGCGTCACATCCGCGGCTCGTGGGCACCCTGAGCAGCCCCCGGGTTTCCCGGGGGCTGTTCGCCCCACTGCACCTCCCCCGGCGAGGCGATCGTTACGTGCAGCAGCGGTGTGATCGCTGAGTTGAGCGCAGATCACTCGGTTCTGGCGATCACCGGCCACCTGCGCCATTACGCTTTCTTTCGGCAGCCCGCGGGCCTGCGGGGGAAAGAAGAGCAAGGAGTGCCCGGTGAGAAAGCACCTGCTGTTCGGAACCATCGCAGCTGGGTCCGCCGTCGGCCTCATCGGCGCACCCATCGCGAGCGCTGATGACGAGGGATTCCTCAATGAACTGCGGTCCAATGGATTCCCGGGCCTGACGCTGGGCGACCAGCAGCTGCCCGACGGCGTGGTGGTGGCCAACGGTTGGATGGCCTGCAACCGGCTGCGCCTGGGTGAGAAGCCCGAACAGACACTGGCCCAAGTGAACCCGAACGACGTCGACAAGGGACGCATGCTGATCAATGCCGCGCAGCATCACCTGTGCCCCGACACCCTCTAACAGCCCTGCCAGTCGCCCGCCCGATGACCTCGCGCCGCTGTTTCAACGAATTCTTCTGACACCGATAGGCACCAGCACGCCAGTGCTGGTGCCTATCGGTTCCGAACGTGAGATCAGCCGTGCGGCGCCTCAGATATCTTGCTCTCCGGCTTGCCCAGCGTCTTGCAGTAGGTCGATACCGACAGGCGCGTGGCCGAGATCTCCAGATTCGATGGATCGGCACCGCTCTTGTCTTTCAGCATCTTGGTGATTTCGTCGTCCTGCTTCTTCTCGTCCTGTTCGACGAAATCCTTGCACTTGGTGTCGCCGCCGGTGTTGATCACCTGCGAAGCCGAGCAACCACTGGAAATGAGCACGCCCAGTGCGAGGGCGGCAAATGCAATGCTTTTCATTCTCGTCACTCCCTACGCCTCGCGCCCGAATAGGCGCACCAGCCAAAGCAGGATGATCGCGCCCAATATTGCGGTGAACAGGGTGAACCACCAGCCGCCGCTCGCCGTATCCACGACGAAGCTGAGCAGGAACCCGCCGATCAACGCTCCGACTACGCCCACGATTACGTCGGTGAACAGGCCATATTTGGTCTTCATGGCCATACCCGCGATCCAGCCGGCGATAGCGCCGATCACGATGTAGCCGATCCACCCCACACTGGTCAACGTCGTGGAACGGGCCAAGAATTCGGTGGCCGCCACTGCGTTCATGGTGATCTCCTTTTCGACACCTTTAGCGCCGTTGAGGTCAACGCCGCGGAGGATTCATACCCGTTTCACGCGGAGACTAATCACCACTCGCGCGCTCTTCACAGTTGAACCGGAAATGAATTGATAACCGATGCAAATGCATTCGCCCGCTCCGAGTTATGTCGCACCCTTCGGCAGGTGGCAGGCGAACCGCTTCGGCCAGCCAAAGTCAGCTCGCGCCCGCCGCGATCACGTCGTTGACCTCGACGGCGCGCGCGGCCATCTCGGCATGAGCCCGGTCCAGGGATTCAGCTTGATCCTCATCGGCCTTCATCAACGCCTCGATGTCGAAACCGGCCATGTCGAGCACACCCATGTCTCGGAATGCCTTCTGCACCTTGGTGCCCCACAGCCCGATGTCCTTGACGATCGGCACGATGCGGCTGAACAGGTGCGAACGGAACTGGATCATCAACGGTGACGAGTCGACCCATTCCGCGCACTCTTTGACGTTCATGCCAAGGGTCTCAAAGACCTCCTCCCCTGTCTCTTATACACATCTG
>NZ_JRMM01000040.1:0-30859 GCF_000972905.1 Mycobacterium sp. UM_Kg27 | reverse complement strand
CTCGGCTGGGATACCCCAGCCGAGCGTCTGCGTGATCTACTACTGGCCAATTAACCACCAGTGTTGCGACGACCCCTTGAAACCGCCCCGCGAAGGGGGCCACTTCGACATTTCCGCGTCAGTGCAGTGGATGGGCGAGCAATAACTCGCAGTTGCGATCCGCCACGGCACCCAGGCGGGCATCTTTGCGATGCAGATCGTTGTAGGACAGCTCGCGATACAGGCTCGCCAGACCGGTGGGAGTGAGGTCGCTCGGATCTGCGGTGAACGGTGCCTGGGCCTCGACCAGCGGGGTGAACAGGCTCAGCGTGCCGTCGCGATTGTCGGTGACTTCGATGATCCTGGCCAGCTGCGGGTAGTCGATATGGCTGGCCGTGTTGATCTCCCAGAAGCTCTGCTTCGGGGTGGCCCCCTTGTGGGGAATCATCTCGTTGGTGTGAGTGTGCCCGTTGACCCACGCGATCACATTCGGCCGCTCCAACAGCGCCGCAACGAGCGCCGCACCGGTATACACCTTCTCCCCGGGATGATTCGGATCCGGCAGGCCGAAGTTCATCGTCCGCGAGGTGTGGTGGCTGAACAGAATCACCAGTTGGTCCGGATGCGCGTCGATCTCGCCGAGAACGAACATCAGCTGGCTTTCGTTGATCGAGCCGGTCGCCAAGCCGAAATCGTTGGTGGTGTTCATCGCAATACCGAGCACACCGGGCGCGACCTGGAAGGTGTACCAGGTGGGCCCGTCCGGATCGGTGAAACCATGCCCGACCGGACCGGGACCGGTGGCGGCGGGCTCGAAGTGCCGACGAACATACTGGCTCAACGTGAATGGCAACCGCCGCTGGTCCACTGTCGAGGGCAGGAAGGGGCCGCCGGACTTGAGCTGCAGCAGGATCGGGCCGAGCTGCGAGGGATCGGCGCACAGCGCCTTGGCGATGGCGATCGCCGAGGGATCGGTATGTGGCAGGTCGAATTTGATCGGCGAGGTGTACATCCAATCCAGCAGGCCGTTGGGGACGGTGCCGAGCAGCTGCTCGTCGTGGTTACCGACCACCGAGTACCAGGGCATCCGCAGACCCGGGCTGACGTGTGCGGAGATCGCGGCAGACAGAAAGCCGGGAATCTGCTGAAATCCCTTGCCCTTGTAGCTGTCCCAGTAGGGCGACTCGGCCAGCCAGTAATCCGACGAGCCGTGTACCTGGACCCCCTCATAGCGATTCAGGGCACCGGTGTTGGGGATGATCGAGCCCCCAGACATCACGGTCAGAAACCAGTCGAGTTCGATCAGTTCGCGGTTGTCGGTGTTGTCGCCTGTGCAGACCAAGCAATCGAATGGTCGCCCGGTGAACGGCCCGCCGGGAAGCGCGTTAAGTTGCTTCACCAGCGAGACCGCGCCCTGGGTGGTCAATGTCTCATGCGGCCGGTAGGCCGACGAGATGAACGGGTGGACGAACTCGAACCGGGCTGGACTCTGCGCGTCCGTGAGGTGCAGATCGGTGACCTGAACGAACGACGTCAACGCGGTGCGGGCCATCTCTCGCGCGGGGCCCGCGGTGGCCAGCTCCTGGCGGATGTACAACGGCCAACCGCTGCCGGCGACCAGCGGCCGGTATCCACCCGCTTGCGCCATGCCCGGAGTGCTGACCACGTCCAAGGTGGTGCCGGTTGGATTCGACGCCAGCAGCGCCGCCGGCTCGGCATGCGCCCAGCGAGAACCCATACCTGCGACCGCGGTCGCGGCCAGTCCGGCCTGAAGAAAACTACGGCGGGACAGACTCACTAGACGGGCACCGAATTCATCCGCGGTCGCGACACGATTGAGCGCATGACGCGACACGCTATGAAATCACCAAGAAAACAGCCATGGGAGTAATGGATTTGTCTCAGGTTTGAGGCCCGCTCGGCCCCGTCCCGTTTTCATCTGGTGATTAACGACCGTCCAAGAAATGTCGGACAAACTGGCCCGGCAGGCCGTGCTCGCCGGCTTCATGGATCACAGCAGCCTGTTCCAGACGCTGACCGACCCGACCATCCTGCCGGGCATCGCCGAATCCCTCGGTCTGGACGAGAGTGCGGTGCCCCTGTTAGCGGCAGTGCTGAACTTCGCTGGTTCCCCGCTGAGCGGTATCGCCATCGGTCAGGTCGGCACCATGCTCAGCCCGGTGCTGCAGTTCCACGAGGACCTCGCCGACATCTCCACGGCGCTGACCGGTGGTGAACCGGACCGACATACCGGCCAACCTCGTCAATGCCTACCTCAACGGCTACGGCGAGGTCGACCTGATGCCGATCCTGGACCAGCTGGGGACCACCCTGCCCACCCTGCCGCTGCTCGACCTGCCCACATACATCACCGAGCTGAATCTGAACGTGGGCGGGCTGCTCAGCGCGGGTGGCTCGATCTTCGATGCCATCGGCATGGGCACCGGAACCGATGCGCTGGGCGAGCCGATGGATCTTTTCGACCTGCCGGGAATCGCGGTCGGGCCGATCGCCTCCATGGTGGCTTTCTCCCAGTCCATCGCGATGGCCCTCGGCTGGGACGGCGCCAGCGACATCCTGGACGGGCTTCTCTGACATTCGCTCAACCGCACCGTGTGGCTCCGCCGGGGCCGCACGGTGCGGTTTTCTTTTCGCCAGCCGCTGCGGTCAGCGCCGCCGGGTCAGCGCCAGCCAACACCAATCGGTTCTCACAGAAGTATTACTGACTCCGCCCGGACGCCTTAAATATCGGCCTTACCTTGGGTTTCAACGGGTCGAAAGCAGTGACTCACACAGCACGTCACCGCCGCCGAATGCTCACCCGACGAGCGAAAGGATGAACACGCAATGTTGATCGACTTTCGGTGGCTGCAGTTCATTTTCGACCACCGCGCCCACCAAGGCTCCCGGCACCTGCCGCAGACTCGCGGCGCCATCGCCGGCTGAGACAGCCGGGAACTATCCGCCGCAGGCGGCCAACACCAGTTCTCGCACCCGGGCGGCATCGGCCTGACCCTTGGTGGCCTTCATGACCGCACCGACGATGGCGCCGGCAGCCTGCACCTTGCCACCCCGAATCTTCTCGGCGACATCAGGATTGGCAGCCAGGGCTTCGTCGATCGCCGCTTGGATCACCGAGTCGTCACGCACCACGACCAGGCCTCGGTCGGCCATCACCTGGGCGGGCTCCCCCTCGCCGGCGAGCACCCCTTCGACCACCTGCCGGGCCAACTTGTTGGACAGCTCGCCGGATTCCACCAGCGCCACCACGGCAGCCACCTGCATGGGCGTGATAGCCAGCGCGTCGAGTTCGACACCGGCCTCGTTGGCCTTCTGCACCAGGAAGTTTCCCCACCAGGCCCGGGCCGCCTCGCTGGATGCTCCGGCCGACACGGTGGCGGCCACCAACTCAACCGCCCCCGCGTTGACCAGGTCGCGCATCACCTCGTCGGAGACGCCCCACTGCTCCTGGATCTTCTTGCGGGCCAGCCACGGCAGTTCCGGGATGGTCTCCCGTAGTTCGGCGACCAGCTCCACCGATGGCGCCACCGGCTCCAGGTCGGGTTCAGGAAAGTAGCGGTAATCCTCCGCGGTCTCCTTGGCCCGGCCCGGGCTCGTGTAGCCGGCTTCGTGGAAGTGCCGGGTCTCCTGAACGACCGTGCCCCCTGCGGTCAACACCGCGCCCTGGCGTCGCATCTCGTAGCTCACCGCCACCTCGACACTCTTGAGGGAGTTGACGTTCTTGGTCTCGGTCCGGGTGCCGAATTCAGCTGCGCCGGTGGGCTTCAGCGATACGTTGGCGTCGCAGCGCATCGAACCCTGGTCCATCCGCACGTCAGAAACATCCAAGGCCCGCAGCAGATCCCGCAACGCGGTCACATAAGCCCGAGCGATCTGCGGTGCACGTTCCGCGGCACCGGTGATCGGTTTGGTGACGATCTCGATCAGCGGCACGCCGGCCCGGTTGTAGTCGACCAGAGATTCGCTGGCGCCCTCGATGCGACCGGTATCGCTGCCGACGTGGGTGAGCTTGCCGGTGTCCTCCTCCATGTGGGCGCGCTCGATGTCCACCCGCCACACCGACCCGTCCTCCAGCGGCACATCCAAGTAACCGTTGAATGCGATCGGTTCGTCGTACTGAGAGATCTGGTAGTTCTTCGGCTGGTCGGGATAGAAGTAGTTCTTGCGGGCGAACCGGCACCAGGAGGCGATGTCGCAGTTGAGCGCCAACCCGATCCGGATCGCCGATTCGACCGCGGTGGCATTGAGCACCGGCAGCGAGCCGGGCAGGCCCAGACACACCGGACACACTTGGGTGTTCGGCTCGGCGCCGAACGCCGTCGAGCATCCGCAGAACATCTTGGTGGCCGTGGACAGCTCGACGTGCACTTCCAGGCCCAGGACCGGGTCGAAGCGGGCGACGACGTCGTCGTAATCGAGCAGTTCAGCGACAGCAGCGGTCATGGCGCAAAGTCTAGGTGACCCCGTCAGCCGGTCCTTGATCACACCGGCCAGTCCTCCATCCGGTAGGCGGCGTCGAAGAACATCCATTCGTAGCGCGCGGCGGTGTGGAGATGCCGGCGCATCAGCTCCCACTCCGCAGCCGGCACATGTGCGCCGATCCGATCGGTAACGGCCAGTACGGCCTCGACCACCGCCTGGTACTCCTGGCCCGCGTAGCTGTCGATCCAGCGCTGGAACAGTGGCTCCGGCGAACCGTGGCGCTGCAGGTGCTCCCCCACCCGGGCATAGATCCAATAGCAGGGCAGCACGGCGGCGACGGCCTCGGTGTAGGAGCCTGATGCGGTGATCGCCAGCAGGTAGCTGGTGTAGGCCTGGGTCGTCGGGGCGATCGGCAGTGCCGCGGCAGCATCAACGTCGAGGCCCAGATCGGCCAGCAGCCCGGCATGCAGTTCCGCTTCGGCGGTGATCGCCGCGCCGGCGTGCTCGGCGAACATGGTCAGCTCCGATGCGATCGGCGCCTTGGCCGCACACCTCGCCAACGCCTGGGCGTACCCGCGCAGGTAGTGCCCGTCCTGCACGAGGTAGTAGCGAAACTGGTTGCGCCCCAGGGTCCCCTTGGTCAGCCCGGTGACGAACGGGTGCTCGCAGATCTTCCGGTAGATGCCGTCGATATGCGCCCACAGCCGCTCACGGTTCCGCTCGGTCATACCTCACGGTAGGTGACACCGTCCTAGACTGAGCCACATGCCCGACCGCAACGTACTGGGCGGCCCGCTGGAGCCGTGCGGCAGCGACCCGATCACCGGCTTCTACCGCGACGGCTGTTGCTCATCAGGTCCCGAGGACATTGGCCTGCATACAATTTGCGCCGTCGTCACCGGCGAATTCCTGGAACACCAGCGCGCTATCGGCAATGACCTGTCCACGCCGATGCCCGCCTACCGATTCCCGGGGCTGACGCCCGGAGACCGCTGGTGCGTGACCGCGTTGAACTGGCTGCGAGCCCACCGCGACGGCTGCGCCGCACCGGTGGTGCTGGCCGCTACCCATGAACGCACGCTGGACGTGGTCAGCCTCGAGGTACTGGCGGACTACGCCGTCGACGTGCCCGATGACCCCAGCGACCTGTGACCGCTACCGGCCACTTGACCGAGCCGGCGATCAGGGTCCCAGTGTTACGCCGACGCCGGAGTTGCTCTGTTCGCGATGTCTTTCGTACCAGACGAATTCGTCGACCAGCGGGCCATCCTCCGGGCAGTCGGCTATGACTGACCCGGCCAGCAGTCGCCCCGTCTGGTCTGCGGGCATGCCACTGGTCGCCAGAATGTGGCTGACCGCGTGCTTGACGCCCGCCAGATTCGGCTGGTCGTTGATGAAGGCGCACACATCGCCACCGTGATCGGTGATGTAATCGCCGATCAGGTCACCGCTGGCGTGGGCCGGTATCGACGGCACCAGCCCCATCGGCAGACCGCACAACACCGCGGCAGACAACACCATCGTTCTCATATCCCACCCCCAGCCTTGATCCATCAGGCAACACGAAGCACAACCTCACCATTGTGAAGCCCTTTCGCGACGTTGTCACGCCACGCGCGAGTCAGCCGAAGAACGCGGCCGCATCGTCGTAGCGGCTCTGCGGCACCACTTTGAGCTGTCGGACCGCGTCGGCCAACGCCACCCTGCCGATCTCCTGACCACGCAGCGACACCATCATTCCGTATTCGCCGGCGTGGGCGGCGTCAGCGGCGTTGACGCCGAAGCGCGTTGCCAGCACGCGGTCGTAAGCGGTCGGGGTGCCGCCACGCTGCACATGGCCCAGCACCGTAGTGCGGACTTCCTTCTTGACCCGCTTCTCGATTTCGACAGCCAGCTGGGCGGCGACACCGGTGAACCTCTCGTGGCCGAACTCGTCGACGCCGCCGGCCCGCAGCTCCATCGAACCGGCAGCCGGTTTGGCCCCTTCGGCGACAACACAGATGAAGTGCGACGACCCGTGCTGGAAGCGCTGCTTGACCAGCCGACAGACCTCTTCGACATCGAAGGGCTGTTCGGGAATCAATGTCATGTGCGCGCCGGTGGCCAGGCCGGCGTTGAGCGCGATCCAGCCGGCGTGACGGCCCATCACCTCGACCAGCATGACCCGCTGGTGAGATTCGGCGGTGGAGTGCAGCCGGTCGATTGCATCGGAGGCGACCTGCAGAGCGGTGTCGTGGCCGAAAGTGACGTCGGTGCAGTCGATGTCGTTGTCGATGGTCTTAGGCACCCCGACCACCGGGACGTTCTCCTGCGACAGCCAGTGCGCCGCAGTCAAGGTGCCCTCACCGCCAATAGGGATAAGGACATCGATGCCGTTGTCATCCAGGGTCTGCTTCACCTGAGCCAGGCCGGCGCGCAACTTGTCCGGGTTTACCCGGGCGGTCCCGAGCATGGTGCCGCCTTTGGCCAACAGGCGGTCGTTGCGGTCGTCGTTGGCCAACTGGACGCGCCGGTTCTCCAACAGGCCGCGCCAGCCGTCTTGGAACCCGACCACCGTGGAGCCGTAGCGGGAGTCGCAGGTGCGCACCACCGCCCTGATCACCGCGTTCAACCCGGGACAGTCACCGCCGCCGGTGAGTACTCCGATCCGCATGTCCCCATCTTGCCGGGTGCCACGTGCCGCCGGGGAGCGGACGCCGAATCGGACAGAACGCGCACGGCCCGCGCCAGGGGGCATGTTGGGGTCCCGTCGGCGCCGCCACCGGCGGCTACCAGCTCGACCTTGGCCGGCTGCTCAGCCAGGAAGGCTCACCGTTCAACTCGATCGGCTGGGACGACCTCGGTAACCAACTCGCGGATCTGGCCAGTCAGTTCTGACCAGCCCCGGCCGCCTAGATCGCGCTGGCAAGCACCCCGCGGGCGGCCTCGTAGGCCGCGCCCACCCGGTACAGCCGGTCATCGGCCAGCGCCGGCGCCATGATCTGCAGGCCCACCGGCAGCCCGTCGTCGCCGGAAAGCCCGGACGGCACCGACATCCCGCAGTGTCCGGCCAGGTTCAGCGGCAGCGTGCACAAGTCGAAGAGGTACATCGCCAACGGGTCGTCGACCTTCTCCCCAAGCCGGAACGCCGTGGTGGGCGTTGTCGGCGAGACCAGTACGTCCACGCTCTTGTACGCCTCGTCGAGATCGCGGGCGATCAGCGTGCGCACCTTCTGTGCCTGGTTGTAGTAGGCGTCGTAGTAGCCCGCCGACAGCGCATAGGTGCCGAGCATGATGCGGCGCTTGACCTCCGGGCCGAAGCCGGCCGCCCGGGTCAGCGCCATCACCTCCTCGGCGCTGTGCGTGCCGTCGTCGCCGACTCGCAACCCGAACCGCATCGCATCGAAGCGGGCCAGGTTGGATGACACCTCCGAGGGCAGGATCAGGTAGTAGGCGCTCAGCGAGTAGTCGAAGTGCGGGCAGTCCACCTCGGAGATCTGCGCGCCCAGCGCTTTCAACTGTTCGACGGCGGCATTGAACGAGGCCAGCACGCCCGGCTGGTAGCCCTCGCCGCTGTGCAGCTGACGCACCACCCCGATCCGCACGCCCGCTAGATCACCGGTGGCCCCGGCGCGGGCGGCACCCACGACGTCGGGCACCGCTACATCCAGGGAGGTGGAGTCGCGCCGGTCATACCCGGCGATCACCGAGTGCAGCAGCGCGGTGTCGGCCACGGTGCGTGCACACGGTCCACCCTGGTCCAGCGAGGACGCGCACGCCACCAACCCGTAGCGACTCACGGTGCCGTAAGTGGGTTTGACGCCGACCGTCGCGGTCAGCGCGGCCGGCTGGCGGATCGAGCCGCCGGTGTCGGTGCCGATGGCCAATGGCGCCTGGAATGCGGCCAGTGCCGCGGCACTGCCGCCGCCGGAGCCGCCCGGCACCCGCTCGACGTCCCACGGGTTGCGGGTCGGACCGTAGGCGGAGTTCTCCGTCGACGAGCCCATCGCGAACTCGTCCATGTTGGTCTTGCCCAGGATCGGGATTCCCGCTGCGCGCAGTCGCGCGGTGACGGTCGCGTCGTAGGGGGCCCGCCAGCCTTCCAGGATCTTCGATCCGCAGGTGGTGGGCGCGTCGACGGTGGTGAACACGTCTTTGAGTGCCAACGGGACTCCGGCCAGCGCCGACGGCGCCTCGCCGGCGGCGATCGCCTTGTCGGCGGCCTCCGCTGCGGCCAGGGCCTCCTCGGCGCCGACGTGCAGGAAGGCTCCGTACCGATCGTCGGTGGCCGCGATCTGGTCGAGGTGGGCGCGGGTGACCTCGACCGAGGACACCTCGCGGGCGGCGATCTTGGCCGCCAGGGTGGCCGCGTCGGACCGGATCAGCGCACTCACTGGCTCTCCCCCAGGATCTGCGGCACCGCAAAGCGGCCGTCTTCGGCGCGCGGTGCGGCGGCCAGCGCTTGGTCCTGGGTCAGCCCGTCGGCGATCTCGTCGGGCCGGGTGACGTTGACGGCCTTGAGCGGGTTGTCGGTCGCCTCGACGCCGGTGACGTCGACGGCCTGAATCGTGCTGACATGGGTCAGGATCGCATCAAGCTGGCCGGCAAATCCGTCCAACTCGGCATCGGTCAGCGCCAGCCGGGCCAATCGGGCCAGGTGAGCTACATCGTCACGGGAGATCTGGGACACGGGTGAAAAGCCTAGCGTCGGTCGCAAGCGCGGCGAAGCCGGGCGCAGCGGGCCGGCGCCAACGGGACCTGTCGGCCATGCACGTCGACCGTAACGCCAGCGTGCGGTGGCGAACGTGAAGTCAGACTCACTGTCCGCGGGCCACGGGACGCTGTGGGAAGGTTTGCCCATGCCTTCCTATCTGCTGCGCGTCGAACTCGACGACCGCCCCGGCAGCCTGGGGTCGCTTGCCGTGGGTCTGGGCTCGGTGGGCGCCGACATCTTGTCGCTGGACGTTGTGGAACGCGGCAGCGGTTCGGCCATCGACGACCTGGTGGTCGAACTGCCACAGGGATCGATGCCCGATGTGCTGATCACCGCCGCCGAGCGGTTGCCCGGGGTTCGGGTGCACAGCATTCGTCCGCACACCGGACTGCTGGATGCGCACCGTGAGCTCGAGCTGATCGACCATGTCGCGGCCGCCGGTGACCGCAGCGCCAAACTGGCGAAGCTGGCCAACGAAACGCCCCGTGTGCTGCGGGTCAGCTGGTGTGCGGTGCTGCGCGCCGAGGGCGCCGACGGTGGGTTCCGCCGGCTCGCCGGCAGCCCGGGGACTCCGGAGACCCAGGTTGAGACGGTGCCGTGGTTGCCGCTCGAACGTGCCACCGCCCTGGACAACACCGCCACGTGGGTGCCCGCGATGTGGCGGGACATGGACGTCGCATTGGCCGCCGCACCGCTGGGCAACCCGCGCACCGCGATTGTGCTCGGACGCACCGGCGGACCGGACTTCCTGCCCGCCGAAGTGGTCCGTCTGGGCTATCTCGCCGGGATCGTGGCCACCCTGCTGCGCTGAGCAGTCGGCACGCTGTCACCCGCGGCCCGGTTCACTCGGTGTCTTGCGTCGGGGCCCGCAACGCCTTATGCAGCAACAGTCGGGTCTGTGCGATCGCGTCGTCAGGCGCGACGCCACCGCGGGCGATCAACGTTGCAGCGCCCAGAATCTGGACGCCGAAGTTGGTGGCCGCGACGATGGGCGAAATCCGCTGGTCGACTTCGCCGGCCAACTGGGCCCGGTGCACGGCGCCAGCGAGTACCTCCACCGACTGCGCCTCGGCCACCAACCGGCTGGGATCGGCGATCGGGGCAAGAATCAAAACCCGGTAACGACTGGCGACTTCGATCGTCGGCCCGACCAACTCAATGAGGCTCGGCAACACCGGGGCAGACTTTGGCAACGAGTCATAGAGCTCGCGCATTTTCGTGACGGCGACTTGGTGAATGGCGACAACGAGTCGCTCACGGCTCGGGAAATGCCGGTAGAGGGTTCCGCGGTTGAGTTCGGCGGCGTCGGCGATCTCCTGCATGGACGCGTTCGGATCTCCCGCGAGCACTTGGGTAGCCGCCTCGAGAATCCGCAACCGATTCTCGACTACGTCCGATCGCAGGCGGGCCGTATCGACCAACGAACCCCCACGCGCCATGTTGACAGCCTAATCGACGCGTGCCACACTGCCAGCACCAAAATGCAACATATTGTTGCATTTTTTCTTGCGGGTTGGGCGCCGGGCAGATAGGCCAGATACAGCGTGAAAGCAGTTGTGTGCCAGAACGGCACCTTGTCGGTTTCCGACCTTCCGACGCCACGTCCAGGTCGCGGCCAGGTCCGGCTTAGGGTGCTGCGCTGCGGCATCTGCGGGTCTGACCTGCACGCACGGCACCACAGCGACGATCTCGCCGACGTCGCCGCCGAGATGGGGTACCTGGAGGCGATGCGCTCGCACGAGCGCACCGTGTTCGGACACGAATTCTGCGGGGAGATCCTCGAATACGGTCCGCGGTGCAAGAAGCGCGCTCCGATCGGCAGCCGCGTCGTCGCGTTTCCGTTGCGGCGCGCGGGTGAGGGCATACACCCGATCGGACTCTCGGCGTCGGCGCCGGGCGGCTACGCCGAAGAACTGCTCATCGAAGAGTCGCTGATGGTGCGCGTCCCCGATGAGCTCAGCACCGACGTCGCCGCGCTGACCGAACCGATGGCGGTGGGACTGCACGCGGTGCGACGGTCCAAGATCCGGCGCGGCCAGATCGCCGTCGTCGTCGGCGCGGGTCCCATCGGGCTGGCGGTCGTGCTCATGCTCAAGGCCAAGGGTGTTCGCACGGTGATCGCCAGCGACTACAGCGCGGCACGACGCGAGTTGGCCAGAAGATGCGGGGCCGACATCGTCGTCGATCCGGCCACCGAATCGCCCATCGACCACGTCCGGCAACGGCCCGGCTACTTCACCAGTTCCGCGGCCGCGATGCGCCTGCTGCTCCGCGCTACCCAAGCGGCGAACACCCTGCCGGTTCCGCTGTGGCAGACCTGGCGGGCGCTCGAGACCATGGGTGTCGGCCCCAAAGCTCCGGTGATCTTCGAATGTGTTGGGGTCCCCGGGATGCTGAATTCGGTGATCACCTCCGCGCCGATCATGTCGCGCATCATCGCGGCCGGGGTCTGCATGGGCGAGGACCGGCTGCGGCCCGCGATGGCGATCAACAAGGAACTCGACATCCGTTTCGTCGTGGGATACACCCCGGTGGAATTCCGCCAGACCGTGAGAATGCTCGCCAAGAAGAAGGTGGACCCCACGCCGCTGATCACCGCGACGGTATCGCTGGCCGAGGTGGATGCGGCGTTCGAGGCACTGGCCTCCCCCGATGACCACGCGAAGATCCTCATCGACCCGACTTCGTGAGTCGTGGCTTCACAGACCTGCGGTCACCGACGGTGATCAACCCGCCGCGGCAGCCGGGGTCACGGTCACGCTGATGGTGGTGGCTCCGGCATCGGAGGCGATGACGAGCACCGGCGCGTTGGGCGCCGACACGACATGGCCGCCGGTGACGCTGACGTCGTAGCCGTCGGGGTAGATGACTTCCGGCACGGAGATGTTGGACTGCGCACCGGCAGCGAAGACGCCCCCGCCGGCCATGTCGGTCGAGTAACTCAGCTGGAACGTGCCGTTGTCGAACGTCCAGGCAGTCGGGATTCCAGCCACCGCCTGCGGGTAGGGCTCGGCCAACACCGCCAGCTTCGCGGCGTCGATGTTGTCGCCGGTCGGCGGCAGGCTGGTGTCATACACGATCGACTCGGCCTCGCGTGATGTGGCGGTGGTGGTGATGTCGTTCTGGCCGGTGTAGACCCAGGTGGCCCAGCCGTATTGATGTCGCTCGGCGGCATCCAGTACCGCGGTGTGCGCCGCGAGGACGTTGCTGGCGCCGAACCCACCGATATGAGCCGGGATGTTGTAGGTGTCCGGGTAGGTCGTCGCGTTGTTGATCGCGATGTCGGCGAAGACGTTGCAGAAGAAGTCGACGCCGAACAGGTCGACCGACGGGCAGAAGTGCTGGAACGAGTAGATGACCCTGTCGTCGTCCACCTCGCCCAGTCGGGTCTGAACACCCAAGTTGAAGAGCACATTCGGCTGTACGAATATCGGCGTATCGGGGTCCACCGACCGGATGGCCGCGACCGACTGGTTGTAAAAGGGTGTCAGCTGCTGGGAGTCGAAGTAGGGGCTGCCGAACAGGCTTGAGAGCCAGTGTGATCCGGCATGCGGTTCGGCGACCACACCGAAGGCGGCCACCGCGGGGTTGTCTTTGAAGTAGTTCGCCACCACCTGCAGCATCTGCGCGTGGTGGGTCTCCAACCCGATTCCATCAGGCGCCGTGGCGTTGCCCCAGAACGCATCCCAGGCGTGGTTCTGCGCGGGGTTGACGAAGTAGCTCCAGGGGAAGCCCACGTCGATATTGGGCAGCCCGCCGGTCTGCACCGCCCACTCCGGCGCCCCCTCGCCTCCGAACGACGTGCTGTAGAGGTCTTGATGCATGTAGATGTTGCTGGTGATGCCATGATTGGCCAGGGTCTGTACGGTCTGGGCGATGGAGGCCAGGTAGTCGTAGTCGAAGACCCCGGGCTCGGGCTCGACCGCGGCCCAGATCAAGCCCAGCTGAACGTTGTTGAATCCGTTAGCAGCTAGGAAGGCCGCGTCGTCGTCGCCGAATCCGTTGGCCGACAACTCGTATGGCGCAACCTTGTTCACGTGGTCGAAGCCGTGCAGGATCACGACGCGTCCGTCACTGTCGATCAACCAGGATCCCGCTGTCGAGAACCCACCGCTGCCACCGCCGCTCAGCGGCACACCGGTGCCGAATCGACCGACGTCGCCGTGGGCCCCGAGCAGCAGAGGGCTGCCGTTGCCGCCGGTGCCGCCCAGAGCGGGCAACCGAGTGGCCGTCCCGCCCACGCCACTATTACCGGCATCGCCCCCGTCACCACCACTGCCGAACAGGCCGACGGCATTACCCCCGTCGCCACCGCGTCCCCCGTCACCTCCATCACCACCGGAACCGCCGGCACCACCGATGCCGAACAGCCAGCCACCTGCGCCGCCGGAGCCACCGACCCCGCCGATCTCTCCGTCACCGCCGCCGCCACCGGCACCGCCGACCCCCAGCAGCCAGCCGCCGGCCCCACCGGCACCACCGGCCGCACCCGCGCCCCCGGCGCCACCGGCCCCGCCGTCACCGAACCACCCCGCGCTCCCGCCCGCACCGCCAGCCACACCGTCCGCAGTGCTGGAGTAGCCGGCTCCACCGTCACCGAACAGCCACCCACCGGCCCCACCGTCAGGATTCTCAGCGGTGCCGTCCGCCCCATCACCGATGACGTAAGAGCCCAAGAGCTGATTGATCGCTCCGCCCACCTGCAGGCCCAGATCACTGTTGATCACATTGCCGACGCCGGTGTGGATCGGGGTGTACATCCACTGATCGAACAAGGTGGTCAGACCGATGGATGCGGCCAATGCCGGTTGCGCGCTGCTCAGTCCGTCAAGGTCGGCCCATACGGCTTCCCAGTGCGCCGGGTCGAAGAAGGCTTCCCACGCCGTGGAGTCGGTGAACGCGTCCCAGTCGGGGGTGCCGGTAGCCGCGTCCGCAAAGGGCGAGAACAGCTGCTCGAACACGTCCTCGATGTCGGCCTGAGCTGCGGGCGCCGAGGCGAGCGGGAGCATGCCGAAGCACGCAAACGCCCCAATCGCGAGAGGGGTAGTGAGCATCCGCTTGCGGGTGTATCGCCCGATTCCACGCGAGCCGTGCGTGGCGGAGGACTGCCTGTCGGTGCCCCAGAAGGCGCTCTCACCAGTGGTCATCGTGTCCCCGCACTTCCTCAGCGGCCCCACCGAAAACGAACTGCAACACGATGTTGCACTTCGCTGCGAAACGCTGCCATACTTCGATGACGCTGTCAATAAGCTGAGAGCAGGCTAATCCGGTGCGGTGTTCGGGCCCTCGGCCAGCAAGTTGACGAATCCGTCCTCGTCCAGGACCGGCACCCCGAGTTCGACAGCCTTGTCGTACTTCGAGCCGGGCGCATCGCCGGCCACCACGTAGGCGGTCTTCTTCGACACCGAACCGGCCGCCCGACCCCCCCGGGCGATGATCGCCTCTTTGGCCTCGTCGCGAGAGAAGCCGGTCAGCGAGCCCGTCACCACGATGCTCAGCCCCTCAAGCGTGCGTTCGATGCTCGCATCGCGTTCGTCGGCCATCCGCACCCCGGCGGCCCGCCACTTGTCGACGATCGCACGGTGCCAGTCGACGTCGAACCATTCGGTGACCGCGGCGGCGATGGTGGGGCCGACGCCCTCGACAGCGGCCAACTGCTCAGTGGACGCCGCGGTGATCGCGTCCAGGCTGCCGAACTCGGTGGCCAGCGCCCGCGCCGCGGTCGGGCCGACGTGCCGAATCGACAAGGCCACCAGCACCCGCCACAGCGGTTGAGCCTTGGCCTTGTCGAGATTGGCCAGCAGCTGCCGGCCA
Source organism: Mycobacterium sp. UM_Kg27 (assembly GCF_000972905.1). NCBI lineage: Bacteria > Bacillati > Actinomycetota > Actinomycetes > Mycobacteriales > Mycobacteriaceae > Mycobacterium > Mycobacterium sp. UM_Kg27. Next base: position 15,930 of record NZ_JRMM01000040.1, on the reverse strand, counting down.
TTCTTGGACAGCACACCACCCTTGGTGGTGAACAGCTCGGTACGCAGCAGGTCTTCTTCGGTGAGGGTGAACAGGTCGCCCTCGTCGGTGATGACCCCGGCGCTCAACAGGGCGGTCGCCGCCTCATACCCCAGAGCCTCGATGTCGAAGGCGCCGCGGCCGGCGACGTGGAAAACCCGCTCGCGCAGCTGCGCCGGGCAGGACCGCGAATTGGGGCAACGGATGTCGACGTCGGCTTCCTTGGCCGGCGCCAGCAGCGTTCCGCATTCCGGGCAGTGGGTCGGCATGACGAACTCGCGCTCGTTGCCGTCGCGCAGATCGACCACGGGCCCGAGCACCTCGGGAATCACGTCGCCGGCCTTGCGGATCACCACGGTGTCGCCGATCAGCACCCCTTTGCGCTTGACCTCCGAGGCGTTGTGCAAGGTGGCCAGGCTCACCGTGGAGCCGGCGACCTTGACCGGGGTCATGTAGGCGAACGGGGTCACCCGGCCGGTGCGCCCGACGCTGACCCGGATGTCGAGCAGCGTGGTCTGCGCCTCTTCGGGCGGATATTTGTAGGCCACCGCCCACCGCGGCACCCGGGAGGTGGCGCCGAGCCGACGCTGCAGGGTGCGGTCGTCGACTTTGACCACCACACCATCGATTTCGTGTTCGACGTCGTGCCGGTGTTCACCCCAGTAGGCGATACGTTCAGCTACCGCGGCCATGCCCTCGACGCGGGCGGTGTGTGTCGAGACCGGCAGCCCCCAGGCCTGCATCGCTCGGTAGGCGCCGTGCAAGGTGTCGGGGCTGAAGCCCTCGGCGTAGCCGAGGCCGTGGCAGACCATCCGCAGATTGCGCCGCGCGGTGATAGCCGGGTTCTTCTGCCGCAGGGAACCAGCCGCGCTGTTGCGGGGGTTGGCGAACGGCGGCTTGCCCTCGGCGACCAGTCCGGCGTTGAGGTTTTCGAAGTCCTCCAACCGGAAGTACACCTCGCCGCGCACCTCCAGCACCGCCGGGACCGGGAATTCGGTGTCGGTGTTGAGGAACTCGGGGATGTCGGCGATGGTGCGCGCATTGAGTGTCACGTCCTCACCGACCCGGCCGTCGCCACGGGTGGCCCCACTGCTCAACCGGCCGTTGCGGTACACCAGTCCGAGTGCCACGCCGTCGACCTTGAGTTCGCACAGGTAGGCGGTGTCACCGCCTATCTCACTGATCACCCGACCGGCCCAGGCCGTCAGTTCGTCGGTTGAGAACACGTCTTCGAGCGACAGCATTCGCTCCAGATGCTCAGCGGGGGCGAACTCCGTGGTGAACCCGGCGCCACCCACCAGCTGGGTCGGCGAGTCGGCGGTACGCAGCTCCGGGTGCGCCTCCTCCAGCGCGAGCAGCTGGTTGAACAGCTCGTCGAAGTCGCCGTCGGTGATGATCGGCGCGTCTTTGACGTAGTAGCGGAACTGGTGCTCGCGCACCTCTTCAGCCAGATCGTGCCACTGCCGCCGGAGGTCGGGGGGCACGCTGTCGGCCTCTGGACTCACCCCCGCAGGTTATCTGCTCTGACTACCCTGGCGGCATGCCGCACCCGATCATGTACCGCGACGACGACCCTGGTCTGGCGGAGCTGCGACGCATCGCGCTGGGCTTTCCCGAAGCCTTCGAGAAGATCTCCCATGGCCGTCCGGTGTTCTGCGCACCCAAGATGTTCGCGATCTACGGTGGCAACAGCAAAGCCACCGGCACGATGGTGCCCTACCCCCATGCGCTGCTGGTCAAGGTCGACGAGTCCGAGCGACGTGCGCTGGAGCAGGACCCGCGGTTCTTCCTGCCGATGTATCTGGGCCCGTCCGGTTGGCTGGGCCTGGATTTCACTGCAGCTGATGTGGATTGGGATGAGGTCGGCGAGCTGGTCGACACGTCGTTTCGGCTGACCGCGCCGGCGCGGTTGGTCCGGTCTCTGGACCAGGACCAGCGCTCGGCGAATGCCCGCAGCCGCTCAGTCGCGGCGTCCCGGCGGCGCGACAGCCCGGCGAGATAGTCGCTGGCGTCGGCTGCGGCTGCACCGCCCAGATGCGTTCGCGGCTCGATTGCAACCTTCTCGTTGCCTAGATCGCCTCGGGCTCGCTGCTCAGCGCCTCGCCCACCTTGCGCACCAGCCCGAGCGCGGCGCGCGCCCACGCGGCGTCGGCGCCGGCCATCCCGCAGACCGGGCTGATCCCGACCCGCTCGGCCAGCACCGAACGGGCGAATCCGATGCGGTCGGTGATCGCCGCCACCGCGGTCGCCAGCTCTTCGACGCCGGGCGCCCGCGCCGGAGCGAGCGCGGGAACCAGTCCCATCACCACGGTGCGGCCAGAGTCGACGAATGCGCCGATCTGATCGTAGTCAGCGGATTCCAACCCGGTGCAGTCCAGCGCCAGCGCAGCGATAGCGCTGCGCTGCAACACATTCCACGGAAGTCCCGCTGCACAACTGTGCACCAGCACCTCGCCGCCGATGGTGTCGGCGCAGCCGTCGAGCAGCGCCGTGGCCAGCGACTCGTCGATGGCGGCCACCGGGCTCAACGCGGTAACGCCGGCCAGCCGGCCGGTCACCGCGGCGCCCAGGGACGGCTCGTCGAGCTGCACGATCACCGGCGTGTCAAGCCGGCGAGACAGGTCGGCGCGATGCGCCTTGAGGCCCTCGGCCAGCGAGGCGGCAAGGTCCCGCACCGCACCGGGGTCGGTGATCGCCCGGTGCCCATTCGCCAGCTCCACTTCCGCGGCCACGGTCAGCGGGCCGGCCGCCTGCACCTTGACCGGATGACCGCTCCCGCGCAGGCCGGCGACTTCCCACGCCTCTTCCAGCGCGTCGGCGTCCTCACCGAGCAGGCTCACCGCGCGCCGGCTCACCGCTCCGGGTCGCGCGGCCAGCCGGTAGCCTCGCGGGGCGGTGTCGATGGCGATGTCGACCAGCAGCGCGCCGGTCCGACCGATCATGTCGGCGCCGACTCCGCGCCCCGGCAGCTCGACCAGGTGGGCCAGGCTGCCGCCCAACTCACCGACCACCACCTCGGCCGCCGCGCGCGCCGAGGTGCCCGGCCACGACCCCAGTCCGGTCCCAGTGGCGAAAGCACTCACCGGGCAACCGTATTGAAGTGACATGGCCACGGGCACGGCGGGCTAGCCTTCGATGGTGAGAATGTCGCGGCTGGTGCCGATCGGGGCGGTGTCTGCAGCGGTGGTGGGCTGCACCCGGCTGGTCGACGGGACGGCGCTGCCACCCGCGGCGCTGCCGGCGCCCGCCGGCGTCGTGGATCTCGGCCGGATCATGCTCGGCACACCCCGGATGCGGGCCATCGTCGGCGCCGACGAGCAGCTGACCGTCATCCCCACTATGGATTCCAGCTCTCCCACCGACATCGACGAGCTGGCCGCCACCATCCCGCCGCCATGCCGTTTCATCTTCGCCGAGACCGCGGTGTTCGGATCCACGGCGACGCGTTTCCACAAAACCACCTACCAGTACCCGCCGAAGGCCGCGATCGTCTCCGAGGGCGCCGCCGTCTACCCCGACACCGAAGCCGCGCACCACGTTCTCGATGCGTTGGTGGCCACCGTCGCCGAGTGCGCCGACACCTCCGCCGGGCCGGGCCTGGTCAGCGACTGGACTTCCGACGACGCGTCGTTGCGTACCCACGCCGGCGACTGCGGACGGGCGTACCAGGTCAAGTCGGTGGTGCTGCTGGAGGTCACCTACTGCGGCTTCTCGGAATCCGATGCCGACCTGGTGGTGACGAACATGGCTTCGGCGGTGCCCGGTTAGACCCGGTTCCCCACGCCGAGCGTGCACTCACGCCGGCAAGCGCCGCGTCGTCGTGCCCAGTACACGTTCGGCGCAACTGGCCGAAGCTACGCGCCGGCGGCGGCGATAGTGGCGCTGGCGATCACTTCGTCGCCGTGCGCGTCCGGGCGGTAACAGGCCAGGGTCTGGCCGCGGGCCACACCGCGCAACGGCTCGCGCAGCCGCACCTGCAACATGTCACCGACCAATCCGGCCACCGCGCCAACCGTCTCGCCGTGGGCGCGCACCTGCACCTCGCACTCGACTAGGCCGCGCCACGGTTGCCCCGAGGTGAACACCGGCGCCCGCCCGGTCAGCTCCGTCACATTCAAGTCGGCGGCCGACCCTACGGTGACGGTGCCGGTCGCGGCATCGATACCGGTCACGTAGCGCGGCTGGCCATCCGGGCCGGGCCCGGCGATGCCCAGGCCCTTGCGCTGGCCGATGGTGAAACCGTGCACCCCATCGTGTTCAGCCAGCACCGACCCGCCGGTGTCCACCACAGCGCCGGGCCGCACTCCGATGTGGCCGCCCAGGAAGGTGCGCGTGTCGCCGGTCGGGATGAAGCAGATGTCATGACTGTCGGGTTTGCTCGCCACCGCCAGGCCGCGTTCGGCGGCTTCGGCGCGGATCTGCGGCTTGGGGGTGTCCCCGATCGGGAACGCCGCGTGGCGGAGTTGCTCGGCGGACAGCACCGCGAGCACATAGGACTGGTCCTTGTCGGCGTCCACCGCGCGGCGCAGTCGGCCGTCGGCGAGCCGGGCATAGTGACCGGTGGCCACCATGTCGAATCCCAGCGCGACGGCTCGAGCGGCTACCGCGGAGAACTTGATCTTCTCGTTGCACCGCATGCACGGGTTGGGGGTCTCGCCACGCGCGTAAGACTCGACGAAGTCGTCGATCACCTCGTCCTTGAACTGCTCGGAGAAGTCCCACACGTAGAACGGAATGCCCAGCACGTCAGCGACGCGCCGGGCGTCGTCAGAGTCTTCCCGCGAGCAGCACCCACGCGAGCCGGTGCGCAGGGTGCCCGGGTTGCGCGACAGTGCCAGATGTACCCCGACCACCTCGTGCCCGGCATCGACCATGCGGGCCGCCGCCACCGAGGAGTCCACTCCGCCGCTCATCGCGGCTACGACCTTCATCGCGGCACTCCCGCTGCCGCCAGCATGGCCTGACGAGCCCGGTCCACCGCACCGGGCAACACGGCAAGCACAGCGTCGACGTCACCGTCGACGCTGGTGTGGCCCAACGACAGTCGCAGCGATCCGCGGGCTGCGACCGGGTCGGCGCCCATCGCGGTCAGCACATGCGAAGGCTGCGGCACACCGGCGGTGCAGGCAGATCCGGTGGAGCATTCGATGCCGTTGGCGTCCAACAGCATCAGTAGCGAGTCGCCTTCGCAGCCGGCGAAGGTGAAGTGCGCGTTGCCGGGCAGCCGCTGGCTACGCGATCCGTTGACCCGGGTGTTGTCAATCCGGGCGAGCACTCCCTCGATGAGCCGGTCGCGCAGGCCCGCAACCCGGTCGGCGGTGGACTCCAGCGAGCCCACGGCGACCTGGAGTGCCGCAGCCATGCCGACCGCTCCGGCGACATCGGGTGTGCCCGAACGGATGTCACGTTCCTGGCCCCCGCCGTGTGTGAGCGGGACACAGGTCACGTCACGACGAATCAACAGCGCACCGGTCCCGCACGGCCCGCCGAACTTGTGCGCGGTCAGACTCAGCGCGGACAGCCCGCTGGCACCGAAATCGACCGGCAGCTGCCCGACGGCCTGGACCGCATCGGAGTGCATCGGCACCCCGAACTGCGCGGCGATCGCGGCCAGTTCGACGACCGGCAGGACCGTTCCGACTTCATTGTTGGCCCACATCACCGACACCAGGGCGACGTCGTCAGCGCGACCGCCGTCCAGCTCCTCGCGTAGCGCCTCCGGTGACACCGAACCGTCGGCGTCGGTGGGCAGCCGGGTGATCTCAGCGCCCTCGTGCTCGGCGAGCCAGTCCACCGCATCCAGCACGGCGTGGTGCTCGACCTCGGTGGTGATGATTCGGCGTCGCTGCGCATCGGCATCGCGCCGGGCCCAGTAGATGCCCTTGACGGCCAGGTTGTCGCCGTCGGTGCCGCCGGAGGTGAAGACCACCTCAGAGGGACGCGCGCCCAGCCGTGCCGCGATGGACTCCCGGGACTCCTCCATCCGGCGGCGCGCGGTGCGACCGGCGGCGTGCAACGATGAGGCGTTTCCGACGGTGCCCAAGACAGCTGTCATCGCCTCGATGGCTTGCGGGTGCATCGGGGTGGTGGCGGCGTGATCCAGATAGACCATGACCTGCCCAGGATACCGGGCACCTGCGGCCGCCCCGGCGCTGCGGCGGGCGGCCGTCCTGCTCAACAAGCGACGCGAGCTCGCCGGCGCCGCCGGACCCGCCAGCCCGCCGCCGCCTGGCAACGCGCTGCGAGCTCACGCCGATCGGTTCCCGGCAACTGCAACGCCGCGACATGCACCTGCGCGATGGTGCGGCGCGCGGTGATCAGACGACGAATCGAGGCCAACAGGGTGTCGTCGCCGACAAACGCCGGCACGGTCGACAGCGCACCGTCCCGGTGGTGGTAGGTGAGCTGCAGCGGCTGTACCGGCCGACCCGCGTCCACGGCGGCCTGGAACATCGCCGGATGGAAACGGCCACGGGCACGCCCACACCAGGTGGTGCCCTCCGGGAATGCCACGACCGTACGGCCGGCCCGCAATCGGGCCGCCACCATGTCGACGACCACCGGCAACCCACGCAGACTGTCGCGCTCGATGGGGATGATCCGCATCATGCGGGCCAGCGCACCGATTCCGGGCCAGCTGATCAGATCGGCGCGCGCCACGAACGTGCCCGGCGACACCGCACCGATCACGAACACGTCCAGCCAGGACACGTGCGGGCTGACCACCAACATGCCGCGCAGGTTGCGTACCGGCCCGCCGGTCGTCGTCACCCGCACTCCGAAGCAGCGCAACACCACCCGGCAGGCGCCGCGCTGCAGCCGAACGCGGCCCGGAATCGGTACCGCCAGCAGGGGCAGCAGCGGCGCCAGCAGCACCACCATCGCCAGCCGTAGCGCCACCACCGCCGGGAACGGCCGCTCACTCCCGCCCCGGACGCATCGCGGCGTGCAGACGGCGCGAGGCGCCCAGGCGTTCACGCCCGGCTGGTTCACGCGTGCGCAGCGGTGTCGGCAGCCTCTGGGCCCCCTGCCACCACCGACGCCGCGGACACTGACCGCAGCCGGCGCAGGTAGCGGGTGTCGGCGTCGCTGCGGCGCAGCAGGGCCGGGAAGTCCCCCACCCCGAAGGCGGGGTCGTGGGCCGGCTCACCGCAGACCCGCGCGCCCAGGCGCAGGTAGCCCCGCAGCAGCGGCGGAATGGTCGGACGAGTCGGCGGCGCGATCTCGTCGAGGCCCTTGCCGTCGACCATCACCGGCCGATACGGGGTCACTCGGTACGTGGAGGCGTGCCGCCGCCGCACGAAGTCGCGGACGCCGCGGATCTGACTGGCCGGGGGGCCCTCGCCGCGCACCGGCACCGAGACGCAGCCGGTGATGTAGTCGTACTGGTAGCGGTCCAGGTAGGCCAGGATTCCGGCCCACATCAACAGCACGACCGCGCCGTTGCGGTGGCCCGGCCGGACCACCGCGCGGCCCATCTCGACCAGCGAGGGACGCAGCGAATCCAGCGCGGTGACATCGAATTCGCTTGCGCTGTAAAGGCCTCCGGCAGCGATAGCCCCGGTGGGAGGAAGCATTCGGTAGCAGCCGACCAGCTCGCCGGAGTCATCGTCGCGGACCAGCAGGTGGTCGCAGTATTGGTCGAAATGGTCGGCGTCCAAGCCGGTGCTGCCGGCGCCGGAGTCGGTCAGGCAGAAGCCCGGCTCGGTGCTGAAAACCTCAAATCGCATCCGCTGCGCGGCTTCGATCATGGTGGGGTCGGTGGACAGCAGCAACGAGTAACGGGGGTTGTCGGTCCCGGAAGCGGGAGAATCGGTGGCGGGCTCGGGGGCGATGAGAACAGAACCAGTGCTCACACTCGCCACGGTCGCGCAGTCAGGCAGCGACGAGGCAAGCACGGCATGACATGTCGGTGCACGCTTGGTGACGAATTGTGCGTGGCCCGCGCGGCGGTCAAGGTCGATGCAATGGGCGTTCAGATTGCATCCAGGGTCGTGAATTCACGACATGCACAACCATCAGAGCAATCTCAACGCCCACCGCTGAAATAAACGCCCACCGCTGAAATAAGGGTGCGGGTCAGGCCGCGGCTCCGCCGCCGTCGGCGTGCAGCGTCGACCCGGTGATGAAGCTGGACCGTGGCGAGGCGAGGAACAACACGGCCTCGGCTATCTCGGTGGCGTGTGCGGTGCGCCCCAGCGGAAGCCCCCGCCCCAGTTCGTCATTGACGTCACCCCATTCGGCGACAACCCCCTCGGTGGCGGTCGGCCCGGGAGCAACACTGTTGACCCGTACCCCGTGCGGGCCGAACTCGGCGGCCCACGTGCGAGTCAGCGACTCCAACGCGGCTTTGGAGGCGCCGTAGCTCGACGCACCGGGAACACCCTTGAAGGCGACCATGCTGGTGACGTTGACGATGCTGCCGCGCCCGCGCCGCAGCATGCCCGGCGCCAAGGCGGCGACCAGGAAGTAGGCGCCGCGCACATTGGTGTCGAACGTCGACTCGAATGAACCCACATCCTGGTCCACGGTCAGCGCACCCGGGAAGCTGGCGGCGTTGTTCACCAGGATATCCACGCCGCCGTCGCCGCATTGGCGCACCAGAGATCTCACCGAATCGAGGTCGGACAGATCCGCGGCCACGAATCGCGCCGCGCCGTCGAGTTCGGCGACGGCGGCGGCACCCCGCTGCGCCGAGCGACCGGTGATGATCACCTCGGCGCCGTGACGCGCCAGCAGCCGCGCGGACTCGAGTCCGATGCCCGCCGTCCCGCCGGTCACCAGCGCGGTCTGACCCGCCAGCTCACTCATTGTGCCGCCTGCCAATCGGCCAGCCGGGTCACCGCCAACGTGGCGTCGTCGCCGGTGACCAGGCCGGTGTCGCCGATCTTGGTGCCGAAGTAGACCGCGGCCGGGTCGACGACGATCGGGAGGTTCTCGCCCCGATGGGCCAGCACCACGGCGGCCAGTTCAGCGAAGGTCAGCTTCTCCGGGCCACCGATATTGATGATTCCGTCGACCGGCGCGGCCTGAGCGGCCCGGGCCACCTCGGCGGCCACCTCGGCTCCGGCGATCGGCTGGATCAGACCTTCGGGCGCCCGCACCTCACCGTCGACGGTCAGCGATGCGATGATGCCGTCGGCGAACTCGTGGAACTGCGTGGCACGCACGATGGTGTAGGGCAACCCGGATTCGGCGATAATGCGCTCCTGGGCGACCTTGGCGCGCATGTAGCCGCTGTCGGGCAGCCCGTCGCAGTTCACGATGGACAGCGCCACGTAGTGGCCGACGTCAGCGGCTTTGGCTGCGTCCACCTGGTGGGTGGTGGACTTGGTGAAGAAGTCCAACACCGGGCCGTCGGCGAAGTCCGGCGAGTTGACAACGTCGACCAGCACGTCGGCGCCCGAGAGGGCCTCCGCCAGCCCGTCTCCGGTCAGCACGTCGACACCTGAGTTGCGGGCGGCTGCCACGGTGTCGTGGCCGGCGGCGCGCAGCAACTCGACAACCTTGGTGCCGATCTGTCCGCTGGCACCCATCACAGTGATCTTCATCTTGTTCACACCCTCCTGCTCAGCACGATCTCGGTACCTCGACCCTGGCACCGTGCGGCCGGTGGGGGAACCCCGGAAAGTCCGTAGTCTGCGTCTCGGCGGGCGGGGCCTGGAGCCCGGTCAGCGGCCGACAGCGAGGTCGCGCAGTTCCCGGCGGGAGCGGATTCCCAGCTTGGCGAAGACCTTGCGCAGATGCCATTCGACGGTGTGAGCGCTGATGAACAGCTGGGCCCCGATCTCGACATTGGTCAGCCCGGCACCCGCCAGCTCGGCGATCTGCTGCTCCTGCGGCGTCATCACGTCACCGCCGGGCGGGGCGTGGCCGCTGACTTTGTCTCCGATCGCCTGCAGTTCGCGCCGGCTGCGCTGCGCGAAGGCCTGCGCCCCGAACCCGGTGAACATCTCATGGGCGGTGCGCAGCTGCTTGCGCGCGTCACCGCGCCGCTTCTCCCGGCGAAGCCACTCCCCGTACACCAGATGTGCGCGCGCCAGGTCCACGGCGATCCGAGTGCGCTCCAGCCGCTCGACGGCCTCGACATAGTGGTCCTCGGCAGCGAGGCCGTCACACAGCAGCGCGCGCGAGCGGGCCAACACGCCCAGCCCCCAATCGGTCTCGCTGACGGTGGCGCGTTCGTGCAGCTGCGCCAGCGCCTCGGCGGCCAATGACAGTTCGCCGCCGCGCACCCCGGCCTCCACCAGTTCCGCCAGGTTCCACCCGTAGAGGCCGAGATCCTCGTAGTCCAGCACGCGGCGCAGCGCCTCGCAGGCCGACTGGTAGCGACCCAAGCCGTTGTAGAGCACCGCGGAGGCGTAGCCGATCAGTGCGATGATGCGGCCCTCGCCGCGGGCGGCCCCGCTGCGGGCCGCGGCGTCGATCAGCACGGTCGCCGCAGCTTCCTCCCCTGTCCAGGCCGCCAACGCCAGCGCGTGATAGCGCACCGGCGTCTGACCGGACGCCGCGGTCAGGGCGTCGGCGTCGGCGATCAGGGCGCGCGCCGTCGCGAACTCACCGGCCTGCACGTGCACGCCGGCCCGGGTGGTCAACGCGATCGGCAGCATGGCCAGCGCACCGGTGTCGGTCGCGACCCGCACGGCGTCGTTGGCGATCCGATACCAGGCTTCGTCGTCCCACACGTCGTGCACGGCGGCTTCGTATCCGATCGGAAACGCCTGCCATGACCAGGTGTTCGGGGTCAGGGCGGCAATCGCGGCACGCAACGGCTCCAGGCCGGCTTGGCAGCCGGCGCTGATGCGGGCGGTCAACGCCAGCAGCAGCAGATCGGCCGGCCGGTTCGTCCGCACGCCCGCGGCCAGCGCCGCCGCGGTGTGCTGGCGCACCTGCGCCCCGAACGCCCGGCCCGCATACATCGCCGCGCTGACCGCTTCCAACAGGGTTTCTTGCGCCATCACCGGATCAATCGACTCCAGATGGCTTGCCACGGTGAAGAATTGGTGAACTGAGTCAAGGATGGTGGCGGTGTGGCCGCTCCCGCGGCCGCGAGTGAATGCCAACTGCGCGCGCATCCGGGCCAACCGGGCACGCTGCAGCGCGTCCAGCGGCGCCAGCTCGGCGGTGCCCAACAGAATGGCGGCCGCGTCCATTTCAGCCACCGCCAGTTTGGCATCGGCGGCATCGAGCGCACGGGCTCCGCGCCGTCGCGGATCGGGGGTCAGTTCAGTGGCGCGGGCCAAAAATGCTGCCGCCGCCGCGGTCCCGCCGCGCAACGCCGCCCGGTCAGCGGAGCGTTCCAGCTCCGCGGCGACCGACTCGTCGGGGCCGGCTGCCGCATGGGCGCGATGCCACGCCCGCCGGTCGGGGTCGTGTGCCGGGTCGGTGGCCTCGGCCAGGGCACGGTGGGCATCTCGGCGGTCTTCGAGGATCGCCGCGCGGTAGATCGCCGAACGCACCAGTGGGTGCCGGAACCGCACCCGCGCCCCGATCTCAATCAGGCCGGCCTCCTGGGCCGGGGCGATGGCCGCCGACGCCAGCCCCAACTCCCCTGCCGCCCGCAGCAACAGCGCCGCGTCCCCCACCGGCTCGGCGGCAGCCAGCAACAAGAGCCGTTGGGCGGCGTCGGGCAACGCCTGAACCCGAGCCAGGTAGTGGCGTTCGATCTGTCCCGCGACCGGCACCACGTCGGGGCGGTAGTAGCCGCCGGCCAACTCGGCCGCGGACAGCCCCCGGGGCAGTTCCAGCAGCGCCAGCGGGTTGCCGTGGGTCTCGGCGACGATCCGTTCGGCGACCTGGGGATCGATCCGGCCCGGCAGCGCCGACTCCAGTACGGCATGCGCGTCGGAGTCCGTCAGGCCACGCAGCATCAACTTCGGCAGTCCGGTCAGGCCGTCTACCGGTTCACGCAGTGCACACACCAACGCGACGGGCTCGGCCCGCAATCGGCGCGCCACGAACCCCAGCGTCTGAGCCGAAACCCGATCGAGCCACTGGGCGTCGTCGATCAGGCACAGCACCGGCCGGCGTGCCGCGATCCCGGCAAGCAGGCCCAACACCGCCAGCCCGACGAGAAATCGGTCGGGCGCCGGCCCGCTGCTCGTGCCGAACGCGATCGCCAGCGCCTCACGCTGCGGTTCGGGCAGGAGGTCGATCCCGTCGGCCACGGGTGCACACAGCTGCTGCAGGCCGGCGAACGCCAGCTCCATGTCGGACTCCACCCCGGCCGCCCGTATCACCTGAAACTCCGATGCGGCGTCGACCAGGTACTCCAGCAGAGCGGTCTTGCCGATTCCGGCCTCGCCGCGCAGCACTAGCACCTGACTATGGCCCTCGCTAGCGGCGGCGAGGGTTTGCCGTAGCTGCTCGCACTCGGTGTCGCGGCCACGCAAAGACGACAAAACCCCCGACACGCCGGGCGTGCGGGGGTTTTGACGACTTGCGGCCGGGCGGGCCCGGCGAACACCCATAGAGGTCTTCTTTAACCCTTGCGAGCCTTGATCGCCTCGGTCAGCTGCGGCGCGACCTTGAACAGGTCGCCGACGATGCCGAAGTCGGCGATCTCGAAGATCGGTGCTTCCTCGTCCTTGTTGACCACCACGATGGTCTTGGACGTCTGCATGCCGGCCCGGTGCTGGATCGCACCGGAGATGCCCAGGGCGATGTACAGCTGCGGCGACACGGTCTTGCCGGTCTGGCCGATCTGGAACTGACCCGGGTAGTAGCCCGAGTCCACCGCGGCACGCGAGGCGCCGACGGCCGCACCGAGAGAGTCGGCCAGCTCCTCGACCACCGAGAAGCTCTCCGCGCTGCCGACACCGCGACCACCGGACACCACGATGGGGGCCTCGGTGAGCTCCGGGCGGTCACCGGCCACGGCCGGCTGGCGCGAGGTGATCTTGGTGGCGTTCTCCGCGGCGGCGGGCACCTCCACGGTGACCTGCTCGCCCGCACCAGCGACCGGCGCGGGCTCAACAGCACCCGCACGGACGGTGATGACCGGGAGCTCGCCGGTGGGCTCGGCCTCAACGGTGTAGGCACCACCGAAGATCGAGTGCACCACCTTGGCGCCGGCCTTGACCTCGACCACATCGACCAGCAGACCCGAACCGATGCGGGCCGCCAGCCGGCCGGCGATCTCTTTGCCGTCGGCGGTGGCCGCGATCAGCACCGCAGCCGGGGCAGCCGACTCGGCCAGCCCGGCCAGCACGTCGACAGTCGGGGTGACCAGGTAACCGTCCACCACGTCGGACTCGGCGACGTAGATCTTGGCGGCGCCGGCCTCTTTCAGGCCGTCCACCAACGGGGCGGCGGTGCCGGGGGCACCGACGACGACCGCGGACGGCTCGCCGAGCTCACGCGCGGCGGTGATCAGTTCGGAGCTGACCTTCTTCAGCGCTCCTTCGGCGTGCTCCACGAGCACAAGTACTTCAGCCATGTCTATTTTCTTCCGTCTTCGCTAGGTCCGGGGAGCGCTTAGATAATTTTCTGGGCAACCAGGTACCCGGCGATCTTGGTGCCGCCATCGCCCTCGTCGGTCACCTTCTCGCCAGCGGTCTTCGGCGGCTTCGGCGTCGAAGCAGTCACCTTGGTACCGGCGTTGGCCACACCGACCTCGTCGGCCTCGACGCCGATCTCGGCCAGGCTGAGCACGGTGACTTCCTTCTTCTTGGCGGCCATGATGCCCTTGAAGGAGGGGAAGCGCGGCTCGTTGATCTTCTCGTTGACGCTCACCACGGCCGGCAGCGAAGCCTCCAGGGTGAACACGCCCTCGTCGGTCTCCCGCTCACCGGTGACCTTGCCGTCCTCGACGGTCAGCTTGCGCAGGTGGGTCAGCTGCGGCAGACCCAGGTACTCGGCGATGATCGCCGGCACCGCGCCGCCGACACCATCGGTCGACTCGTTGCCGGCGATGACCAACTCGGTGCCCTCGATGGCGCCCAGCGCGCGCGCCAGCGCCCAACCGGTCTGGATGACGTCGGAGCCCTTCATGCCGTCGTCGAGGATGTGCACGGCCTTGTCGGCCCCCATCGACAGCGCCTTGCGGATCGCCTCGGTGGCCCGCTCCGGGCCGGCGGTCAGCACGGTGACGGTGCCTTCGGCGCCTTCCTTCTCCCGGATCTGCAGGGCCTCTTCGACGGCCCGCTCGTTGATCTCATCGAGCACGGCGTCGGCGGCGTCACGGTCAAGGGTCCAGTCACCGTCACTGAGCTTGCGCTCCGACCAGGTGTCCGGGACCTGTTTGATCAGGACCACGATGTTCGTCATGAGAGTGGTTCGTCCTCCTCAAAGGGGTCTTGCGGCGGCGGGCCACAAGACTGGGCAGCGATTCACGCAGCCGCACAAGCATGTTACTCATGGGTAACTTAATGCGGTTCGCCTGTACAGCGTAGCGGGTCGTGATAATGCCAGTGCGGGGTAGCCGGTTCGTAGAGTGCGCCCTTCGCGTTAGCCTGCCTGTGCAATGAAATCTACGAATGCCGCCGAAGACCCCACCGGCACGCCGGTCAGCGACAGCACGCTGACGCTGACCGGGGAACGCACCATCCCCGGACTCGACGTCGAGAACTACTGGTTCCGACGCCACGAGGTGGTCTACCAGCAACTGGCGCCCCGCTGTAGCGGACGCGTGGTCCTGGAGGCCGGGTTCGGCGAGGGCTACGGCGCCGACCTGATCGCGGGCGTGGCCCAGCGGGTGATCGGCGTGGATTACGACGACGCGGCGGTGGCCCACGTACGAGCCCGCTACCCGCGCGTCGAAGCGCTCCGGGGAAACCTCGCGGACTTGCCGCTGCCCGACGCGACCGTGGACGTGGTGGTCAACTTCCAAGTCATCGAGCACCTCTGGGATCAAGGCCAGTTCATCGCCGAATGTGCCCGCGTATTACGGCCCGGCGGGCTGCTGATGGTGTCCACGCCCAACCGGATCACCTTCTCCCCCGGCCGCGACACTCCGATCAACCCGTTCCACACCCGCGAACTCAATGCCGCCGAACTCACCGAGCTGCTGCTCGAGGGCGGATTCGAGATCGAGGGGGTTTACGGCGTCTTTCACGGGCCGGCACTGCGCGAGATGGACGCCCGGCACGGCGGTTCGATCATCGACGCCCAGATCGCGCGGGCGGTCGCCGACGCGCCCTGGCCGGCCGACTTGCTGGCCGATGTTGCCGGCGTGACCAGCGACGATTTCGACTTAATGGAAGCCGCTGAACGCGATATCGATGAAAGCCTGGACCTGGTGGCGATCGCGGTGCGCCGGTGACCGAAGAATCCAACGGCTCCGTACCGGGCCTGTTCACCCTGGTGCTGCACACCCACCTGCCGTGGCTGGCGCACCACGGCCGCTGGCCCGTCGGCGAGGAATGGCTCTATCAATCCTGGTCGGCGGCGTACCTGCCGCTGGTGCGGGTGCTGCGGACGCTGGCCGCCGAAGGCCGGCAGCACCTGCTCACGCTCGGGGTGACACCGGTGGTCGCCGCCCAGCTCGACGACCCGTACTGCCTGGACGGCATGCACCACTGGCTGGCGAACTGGCAGCTGCGCGCCGCCCAGGCCACCACCCTGCCCGACATCCGTCCGTTCGGGCTGCACGAATGCGCCGCGGCCGAACAGGCTCTCGACGAGTTCGCGCTGCTGTGGCGCCATGGCGCCAGCCCGCTGCTGCGGGAGCTGGTGCAGGCGCAGACGGTGGAACTGCTCGGCGGTCCGCTGGCTCACCCGTTTCAGCCTCTGCTGGCGCCCCGACTGCGCCAGTTCGCACTGCACGAGGGATTGGCCGATGCCCGGGCACGGCTGGCCCACACCCCCAGCGGAATCTGGGCCCCGGAATGCGCGTACACGCCGGGCCTGGAAACCGAGTACGCGGCCGCCGGAATTTCGCACTTCATGGTCGACGGTCTGTCTCTTATACAC
>NZ_JRMM01000039.1:0-31218 GCF_000972905.1 Mycobacterium sp. UM_Kg27 | reverse complement strand
CTCCCTGCCACTCTGCTGCCAATCGTCGCAGGGGCCCTACTTCGAGGCGCTAACTAACGCGTGTGGCCTTATGGTGTGACCGTCACAGCTTGCCCCGGCCCTGGCGGTCCCCCTCTCGAAAGACGCACCCTCATGCTGTACGAGTTTTGGCACAACTTCACCCACAACTTGTTCAAGCCACTGTTGCTTTTCTTCTACATGGGCTTCCTCATCCCGCTGCTGAAGATCAAGTTCGAGTTCCCCTACGTCCTGTATCAGGGCTTGACGTTGTATTTGCTGCTGGCCATCGGCTGGCGCGGCGGCGAAGAGCTCGCGACCGTCGACTCGTCGAGCATCGGCGGCGTTCTGGGCTTCATCGTGCTGGGCTTCGCCACCAACTTGATCATCGGATTCGTCGCCTACTGGTTGCTGACCCGGATGACCAAGATGAGACGTATCGACCGAGCCACCGTCGCCGGGTATTACGGGTCGGACTCCGCCGGCACGTTCGCCACCTGCCTTGGCGTACTCGCCACTTTGGACATAGCGTTCGACGCCTACATGCCGGTAATGCTGGCCGTCATGGAGATTCCGGGCTGCATCGTGGCCCTGATCCTGGTGTCACGGTTGCGGGCACGCGGGATGGACGCGCAGGGCAACATGGCCGACGAACCCGGCTACAAGAAGAAGAAGAAAAAGGCCAGCCGACAGCTCGTCACCGCCTCCGCCCTTATGAGCGCAGCGCACACCACAACGGGGCACATCCAAGACGAGATCGACCTCGCGCTGGAAAGGCGGGAGCATGCCCAGCCGAGCGCTGCGATGTCGACTACATCCTCGGCGCCGCCCAGCGGAGCGCTGTTGCGAGAGGTGCTGCTCAACCCGGGGCTGTACCTGCTGTTCGGTGGGATCGTTATCGGCTTCGTCGGCCGCCTGCAGGGCGCTTCGGTCATCGAGGACGGCGATCATGTCTTCGTCACCGCGTTCCAGGGGATGCTGTGCCTCTTCCTGCTCGAGATGGGGATGACAGCCTCCCGCAAGCTCAAGGACCTGCGGTCGGCGGGACGCGGCTTGATCGCCTTTGGATTGTTGGCGCCCAACCTCTTTGCGATCGCTGGAATTTTCATCATCCACACCTACGCGCAAATCACCGGCACCCCTTTCGAGGCCGGCAGCTACGTGCTCTTCGCAGTGCTGTGCGGTGCGGCGTCCTACATCGCCGTGCCGGCGGTGCAGCGAATGGCGATCCCCGAGGCCAGTCCGACGGTACCCCTGGCCGCATCCTTGGGCCTGACGTTCTCCTACAACGTGACCATCGGGATACCGCTCTATCTGCAGATTTCGAAGGCCGTCAACATCTGGCTTCCAGTCAGCTGACAGAAGCTTCCAACCGAACGCAACGCTTCTCCACTCGCTCGGTCAACCAGGCGAAATATCCTGCGCGCGCGTCCAATACGTGATGCGGGCCACTCAAATTCCTTGAGTCCACCTCATTTTCAGGTTCCGCTCTGCCACTTGCCAGATCGGGCCGGTAGGTTCGCACACCGTCCATCGTGATGCGAGATTCTGCGCGTGGCGGTGGCCCGGATCCCGAGGAGATCGCATGAGCAACGGCCACATCACCAATTTCGATCCTGAGGACAGCGCAGCCTGGGAGGCCGGCAATGCCGCCATCGCACGCCGCAACCTGATCTGGTCTACCGCCAGTACGCATGTCGCGTTCTCGATCTGGTCGCTGTGGTCGGTAGTGGTGCTGTTCATGCCCGAGTCGGTCTATGGCATCAAGGCCGGCGACAAACTGCTGCTGGCCGCGGTCGCCACTCTGGTCGGCGGATGCGTCCGCGTCCCCTACGTTCGCGCCACCGCAAAATTCGGCGGCCGCAACTGGGCGGTGGCCTCGTCACTGATCTTGCTGATTCCGACCGCCGGGACACTGCTGTTGCTCCTCAACCCCGGCCAACCGCTGTGGATGTATCTGGTGTGCGCTGCGCTGACCGGCCTGGGCGGCGGCAACTACGCCGCCTCCCTGGCCAACGTCGACGCCTTCTATCCTCAGCGTCTCAAGGGCGTCGCCCTCGGACTGTGCGGCGGCATCGGCAACCTCGGGGTGGCAGCCATCCAGCTCGTCGGCCTCCTGGTCCTGGCCACCGTCGGCAACACCAAGCCGGAGTTGGTCTGCTCGGTCTACCTGGTCCTGCTTGCCGTGGTGGGCACCTGCGCGGCACTGTGGATGGACAACCTCGACCACGGCAAGGAAGAGGTCGGCAGCATTCGGTCGATCCTGGCGGTCCCGGACAGCTGGATCGTCTCGGCGTTGTACTGCGCAGCGTTCGGCTCGTTCATCGGCTTCGCCTTCGCGTTCGCCCAGGTGCTGCACGTCACCTTCGAAAAGGCCGGCCACAGTCCCGCCGAGGCGGCACTCTATGCCGCGCGAATCGCGTTCCTGGGCCCACTGTTGGGCGCCTTGGCCCGCATCTACGGCGGCCGGGTGGCCGACCGCCGCGGCGGGGGCCGCATCACCCTGGTGGTGTTCCTCGGCATGATTCTGGCGTCCGCCGTGCTGGTGGTGACCAGCACCATCGACGACCACACTACCCGCGCGACCACATCGACGATCGCGATCTACATCGCCGCATTCATGGTGCTGTTCATCCTTGCCGGGATGGGCAACGGATCAGTGCTGAAGATGATCCCGTCGATCTTCGAGGCCCGCAGTCGCTCGCTGGACGCCGACGAAGCCGAGCGCCGGCATTGGGCGCGTTCACATTCCGGCGCTTTGATCGGGTTTGCCACCGCAGTCGGCGGGCTCGGCGGGGTCGCCATCAACCTGATCCTGCGTCAGGCCTACGCCAGCTTCGGGTCCGAGACCCCGGCATTCTGGGTGTTTCTGGCGTCCTACTGCGCCGTTGCGGGTTTGACCTGGGTGATGTATGTCCGCCGGCCACGCGGCAGCCGAGGCGACCGGGTTCGGGTCGACGCCGAGAAGATCTCGGCGTGACCTGGAACACATATAGGGCAACGGCTCCGAAATCGCGGGGTAACACAGACGAAATCGACTGCGACTAAATCTTATGCATGAGTACCGCCGTCTATGCCGCCGGTCATCGTATTGATATTGAGGAGAGCCGGGTCCTCGTGGATGGGATAGTCAAGCCGGTTTCGCCGGCCGGACTGGCCGCTTTGCGCGTCCTGGCGCTCCGACCGGGCCACGTCGTCGCCCGGGAAACCCTGCTGCGCGCTCTCCCGGGACGTGGCAACAGTATGCACGCCGTCGACTCTGCCGTCCTCCGACTGCGAACAGCGCTGGGCGACAGCCACATCGTCGCCACGGTGGTCAAGCGAGGTTACCGACTCGCCGTCGACACTGAGCAGGGCGTGGCATGATTCCCATCCTGGTCGCGCACGGCACCCGTCAGCCCGACGGGGTAGTCATGATCGGCGAACTCGCCGAACGGGTCGGCACCCTGCTGGCGCAACCGGTCAGAGTGGCATTCATCGACGTGTTGGGGCCCAGCCCGGCCGAGATCCTCTCCGCTGAGGCCGAAAACGGCCGCCCGGCTATCCTCGTCCCCGCCTTCCTTGCCCGCGGCTACCACGTCGGCGTCGACGTGCCGACCCAGGTCGCCGCCAGCGGCCACCCCGACGTCACGATCACCCCAGCACTGGGACCCGATCCTCGTGTCGCCGCGGTCGTCGCCGCTCGGCTGTCCGAATCAGGCTGGCGCCAAGGTGAATCAGTGGTTCTCGCTGCAGCGGGGTCCACCGATCCGGTCGCGCAGGCCGACCTCAAGCACGCAGCGCAGATGGTGTCTGGCATAATCGGAGCACCCGTCACAGTGGCATTCGCCGCTACCGGTGGACCCAGCGTTCCCGAGGCTGTCGCCGACCTGCGCAGCCAAGGCGCGTCACGCGTCGTGATCGCGTCATATTTGTTGGCCGACGGTCTTTTCCAGCGCCGCCTGCACAATGCCGGCGCGGATCGAGTTACCGCGCCGCTGGGCACGCATCCCGGGATCGCCCGGGTCGTCGCCGATCGGTTCATCACCGCCCATACGCGAATTCCGGTGCGATAACACCTTTTCGGCATCGGTCTGCGTCGTTCCGAACTTGGGACATGGCGCTTGCACTGTGAATTCCATTCTATCCCCGCCATATTGATCGGTAGCCTGCGCTGCCTTTGCGCCCTCACCGGACCTCCCGCCTCACACGCTTCCACCAGCGCCGTGAGGAGAAGTTCACGACTGAGTCATCTCGTGCAGCATTGCGGTAACGAAAGATTTCTACCGTGACCACATGGCTCGTTCACACCTGATTACCCAGTGGGATCCCGAAGACACCGTGGCCTGGAAGGCCGGCAACGACAAGGTTGCGCGACGCAACCTGATCTGGTCGACAGTTGCTGAGCACGCCGGCTTTTCGATCTGGTCGATCTGGTCGGTGATGGTGCTGTTCATGCCCGAGTCGGTGTACGGCTTCAGCGCCGGCGACAAGTTCCTGCTGGCAGCCACCGCCACCCTCGCCGGTGGCGTGCTGCGCATACCGTACTCGCTGGCCACCGCGGCCTTCGGCGGCCGCAACTGGACGATCTTCTCCGCGCTGGTGCTATTGATCCCGACCATCGGGATGATGGGCCTGCTGGCCCATCCGGGTCTGCCGCTGTGGCCTTACCTGGTGTGCGCGGCCATGACCGGTCTGGGCGGGGGCAACTTTGCCGCCTCGATGACCAACGTGAATGCCTTCTACCCACATCGACTCAAGGGCTGGGCGCTGGCGGTCAATGCCGGCGGTGGCAACCTGGGCGTTCCGCTGATCCAGCTGGTCGGGTTGGCGGTGCTAGCCACCGTGGGTAACCGCCAGCCGTACTGGGTATGTGCGATCTATCTGGTCGTCCTCGCGGTGGCCGCGATCGGCGCAGCACTTTTCATGGACAACCTCGACGGTCAAAGGGCAGACCTGACGGCCATGCGTGCGATCCTTCCCGAACTCGACACCTGGATCGTCGCACTGCTCTACATCGGCACGTTCGGCTCCTTCATCGGGTTCTCGTTCGCGTTCGGCCAGGTGTTGCAGATCAGCTTTGTGGGCGGCGGCCAGAGTCCCGCTCAGGCCTCGTTGCACGCTGCCCAAATCGCCTTTTTGGGACCGCTTTTGGGGTCGTTGTCCCGGATCTTCGGCGGGCGCCTCGCCGATCGGCTTGGCGGCAGCCGGGTGACGCTGGCTGCCTTTGGCGGCTTGTTCGCAGCCTCCGCGTTGCTCGTCGCCGTGAGCACACTGGACAGCGGTCGCACCGGCCCCACGTCCGGCGCGGTCATGGTCGGCTACGTCATCGGCTTCGTGGCGCTGTTTATCGTCTCCGGGATCGGCAATGGCTCGGTGTACAAGATGATTCCGTCGGTCTTCGAGGCCCGCAGTCACCAAATGGGTATGCACGAGAGCGACCGTCGGCACTGGGCGCGGGCCATGTCGGGGGCACTGATCGGATTTGCCGGCGCAATCGGCGCCCTGGGTGGCGTAGGAATCAACCTGGCACTGCGCCAGTCGTACATCACCAGCGGCTCGGCGACCACGGCATTCTGGATCTTCCTGGTGGGTTATGTGGGGGCCGCGGCGCTGACCTGGCACAGGTATGTACGTCGGCCGTTCTTCGCCCCGCAGCCGGCCCGGGCCGCGTTGGCACCGGCGTAAGGTGTCCACGTCGCTGAGTGGCTACCGGGTCGCAGTCACGTCAGCGCGCCGCGCCGAGGAGCTCTGCACCTTGCTGCGTCGCCACGGCGCCTCGGTCTGTGCGGCCCCGGCCATCACCATGATCGACTTGACCGACGACACCGTATTGCACGGGCGCACTGAATCATTGATCGAGAACCCGCCAGATGTCCTGGTGGTGACGACGGCGATGGGCCTCCGCGGCTGGATCGCCGCTGCCGAAGGATGGGGTATTGCCGACCGGCTGATCGCAGCCCTGACGACCGCCCGTGTCGTGGCCCGTGGACCGAAGGCTGTTGGCGCATTGCGCACCGCGGGCCTGCCCGAGGAGTGGTCACCCGAATCGGAGTCATCGGCCGCGATGCTCGATTACCTGAAATCCGATATCGCCGGAGCCCGCGTGGCCGTGCAGCTCCACGGCACCACCGGCGACTGGGATCCCGCTCCGGAGCTGCTCGATCAGTTTCGCAAGGCGGGCGCCGACGTACTGCCCATCCCCGTCTACCGATGGCGTCCGGCCCAGCCCGGCGGGGAGTTCGACCAGCTCACTTCCCAGATCGCCCAACGCCAATTCGATGCTGTCAGCTTCACCTCGGCCGCCGCTGTGATGGCGACACTGACCCGTGCCGCCGATCTGGGCATCTCGGACGCACTGCTGCTCGCTCTGCGTTCCGACGACGTGCATGCCATGTGCGTCGGACCGTTGACGGCGCGGCCGTTGGCACTCTTGGACATCCCGACCTCTTCGCCGCGGAGAATGCGACTGGGGGCGTTAGCTCGCCACATCATCGATGAGCTTCCGCGGCTGCGCGCCCACACCGTTCACGCCGCGGGCCATCGCATCGAAGTGCGCGGCAATTGCGTACTGGTCGACGGGGTGGCCAAGCCGATGTCGCCCTCGAGCATGGCCACACTACGGGCGCTGGCTCACCAGCCCGGCCGCGTTGTCTCCCGGCAGACCCTCCTCGAGGCGCTACCCGGCAACGGCACCAGCACTCATGCGGTAGAAACCGCTGTCCTGAGGCTGCGAACAACGCTGGGCGACAAGAATATCGTCACCACCGTTGTCAAACGGGGGTATCGCCTGGCCGTAGATCAGGTGGACCAGGTAGGCCAGGAAGCCGGCTAGGGCCGGCTAAGCAACGGCCCGTTCCGCGACCGGCTGCCCGACCTGCACGTAGCCGTCCTCGCTGATCCGAGTCGGATACACCCGCACCGAGACGCTCGGGTCATCCAAGCAGCTGCCGTCGTCAAAGGCGAAGGCCTGCTTCTTCAACGGGGAGATGACAGATAACCGGCCGCCGCGGTCACCGACGATTCCGCGGGACAGCACCGCTGCCCGGAAGAACGGGTCGATGTTGCACACCGCACGGACCGAGCCGTCGTCGAGCCGGAACAGCGCCGCCTGCTTGCCGTTGGCGAGCAGGACACCCACTCCGAGTCCGGGAATCATGCTGTCGTAGCGGCAGGCGGTGATCCAGGTGTCGATGTTGTTGGTGTTCATGACTTCTCCTCAGATACTCGCAGGACGGGGACGGGTAACGGGACCTTGCGGCCGTCGCGCACGGTGAAGGCGACGGTGGGATCTTCGGCATCGGGGGCGTTGACGAAGGAGACGAATCGTGACAGCTTCTCCGGGTCGTCGAGGACGCCCTTCCACTCATCGGCGTAGTTGTCGACGTGGCGAGCCATCTCCGCCTCGAATTCCGCTGCCAGCCCCAGGGAGTCGTCGCAGACGACCTCGCGGACGTGGTCGAGTCCACCTTCCATCGCCTCGATCCAGGGCGCGGTGCGCTGCAACCGATCGGCGGTGCGGATGTAGAACATCAGGAACCGGTCGACATAGCGGAACACGGTCTCGGTGTCGAGGTCGCTGGCGAGCAACTGGGCGTGCTTGGGCGACATACCGCCGTTCCCGCCCACGTAAAGATTCCAACCGATCTCGGTCGCGATCACACCGACGTCTTTGCCGCGTGCCTCGGCGCACTCACGCGCGCAGCCCGAGACGCCCATCTTGATCTTGTGCGGCGCGCGCAGTCCGCGGTAGCGCAGCTCCAGATCGATGGCCATCTTCACCGAATCCTGCTGCCCGTAGCGGCACCAGTCGCTGCCCACACAGCTTTTCACTGTCCGCAACGACTTTCCGTACGCCTGACCGGATTCCATGCCGGCGTCCACCAGCTTGCGCCAGATCGCGGGCAGCTGATCCACCCGTGCACCGAACATGTCGATGCGCTGGCCACCGGTGATCTTGGTGTAAAGGCCGAATTCCTGGGCAATCTGGCCGATCAGGATCAGGTGCTCGGGCTTGATCTCACCGCCGGGCACCCGCGGAACCACTGAGTAGCTGCCGTTGCGCTGAATATTGGCCAGGAAGTGGTCGTTGGTGTCCTGCAGAGCGGCCTGCTCGCCCTCAAGGATGTGGTCTGATCCGGTGGACGCCAAGATGGAGGCGACGGTGGGCTTGCAGATGTCACAGCCGTGGCCCGTGCCGAACCGCTCCAGCAGTTCGGAGAAGGTGCGGATTCCGGTGACCTGGACGATCTCGAACAGCTCCGCGCGCGACTGGGCGAAGTGTTCGCACAGCGCCTTGGACTGCTCGACACCCTCGGCGACCAGCAGCTCCTTGAGCAGCGGAATGCAGGATCCACACGAAGTTCCCGCCTTGGTGCAGTCCTTCAGGCTCTGCACGTCGTGGCAGCCGCCGGCGATCGCGGCGCACAACTGGTCCTTGCTGACGTTGTTGCAGGAACAGATCTGCGCCGCCCCAGGCAACGCACTGATCCCCAGGGCGCTCTTGCTGTCGCCGGAGCTGGCCGGAGCGATCAGATCCAGGGGATCGCCAGGCAGCTCGGCGCCGACCATCGGACGCAGCACGCCGTAGGAGGAGGCGTCGCCGACCAGGATCCCGCCGAGCAGAGTCTTGGCGTCGTCGGAGAGCACCAACTTGGCATAGGTGCGCTTCACCGGATCGTTGATGACGACCGACAGCGAGTTCTCCGTCGACCCCATCGCGTCGCCGAAGCTGGCCACGTCGACACCGAGCAGCTTGAGCTTGGTGGACATGTCCGCCTCGCCGAATTCGGCCACACCCTCGAGCAGGCGGTCGGCGACCACCTCGGCGCTGGTGTAGCCGGGGCCGACCAAGCCGTAGCAGACGCCCTCGATGGCGGCCACCTCACCGATCGCGTACACGTCGGAATCGCTGGTCCGGCAACACAGGTCGGTCAACACACCGCCACGCTCGGCGATCGCCAGACCCGCCTCACGAGCCAGTTCGTCACGGGGACGCACGCCCGCGGCGAAGATCACCAGGCCGGCCTCGATCGCGTTGCCGTCGGAGAGCTTTACCCGCAGGGTCGGTGAACCGTACTGGTGGGTCAGCTGCTCGATGGACTCGGTGCCCACACCGACGTGCACCGCGATGCCCAGTTCCGAGATCATCCGGCTCAGCAGCACACCGCCGGCGTCATCGAGCTGTTGCGGCATCAGGCGCGGCGCCATCTCGACGATGTGCGGCTCGATCCCGGACGCCCGGAGCGCGTTGGCGGCCTCCAGCCCCAGCAGTCCGCCCCCGATCACCACTCCGGCCCGGGCGTTACCGGCTTCCAGCATGCACTCGATGTCGGCCCGGATTCCGTCCAGATCGTCCAGGGTCCGGTAGACATGGCAGCCGGGCAGATCGTGGCCGGGCACCGGGGGGACGAACGCGCGTGAGCCGGTCGCCAGCACCAGGGTGTCGTAGCCGTAACGCTGCCCATCCGCGGCGAGCACCGACTTGTCGGCCAGATCAACCTTCTCGACCCGGGTGCTCAGCATCAGCCGCACCTGCTCGTCGTCGGCGTAGTCGTTGCCCGGCAGCGCCAGCCGGGACCGGTCCCACCCGTCGGTGTAGGAGGTCAGCCCGACGCGGTCGTAGGCGGGATCGGATTCCTCGGCCAGCACCGTGACCCGCCAGTCGGCGCCTCCGGGCCGGCTGCGCAGCGCCTCCACGAAGCGGTGCCCCACCATGCCGTGTCCGACCACGACAAGGTCTTTGACGGCGCGCGGGGTTTCGATCGTGGTCATAGAAGGGAGGTTAGGAACCCGATATTGCCGGAGTATCGCCATACGTTACAAGCGTGTGAACGGTTCGCTGCTTACGCCGTGATACCGCTCACGGCACCACTTTTGTGCGTCCGTGTTCACTGCCGGCGAACACGGAACTTTAGCGAGGGTGACTCAAGTTCTACCCAGTGACGGGCCGGCACCCGACCGGCACGCGGTAATCATTCGAGGAGTCCCCATGAGCACCCTGACCTTGAGGCACCACCCGTTCGACACTGACCGTTGGGTCCGTGACTTCTTCAGCCCGGCCACCGCCAGCGACTGGCGGGCTCCCGCCGCGACGGGGTTCCGGCCGGCCGCCGAGATCACCAAGGACGGCGACGACGCTGTGGTGCGGCTGGAACTGCCGGGCATCGACGTCGACAAGGACGTGACGGTCGAACTCGACGGCGGCCACCTGGTGGTCCGCGGCGAACGGCGCGACGAGTACGCCGAGACCGACGCCGACACCAACCGCACGCTGCGCGAGGTGCGCTACGGCGCGTTCCGCCGCTCGTTCGCGGTTCCGGCCCATGTCACCGGCGACGCCGTGACCGCGACCTATGACGCCGGCGTACTGACCGTCCGGGTAGCCGGGGTGTACGCGGGCACCCGGCCGCAGACCATCGCCATCACCAAGTAAACCGGCGCGGCGGTCTTCGACCCGAAAACCCCTGCACACGCCTGTGTGTAGGGGTTTTCGGCGTCCAACACGTCAGCTCACAACGTGATCTGTCTCACGTTCCGTTCCTGGTGTGATTAGCATCGGGTGAACGTACTGTGATCCGTACCACCCGAGGAGGTCTGGTGTCGAGCACTACCGAACTCGCCGAGCTGCACACCCTGATCGGTGACCTGCGGCGTTGCGTGCTGGGGCTGAAGACCCGCTTCGGCGACATCCCTGGAATGCGCCGCATCGAGCTGGACGCCGAGCGCATCCTCACCGACGTTCAGCTCCTCGAATCCGATGCCGGAGAGCTGGACTTGGAGCGCTGGGCGGCCGAGCGGTCGCACGAGAAGATCACCATCCCTGACACCGAATACGACACCGAATTCTGGCGCGACGTCGACGACGAAGGCGTCGGCGGCCAAGGCAGGTACTGACCCACACCGGGTGCTGCCTGCGGCCAAGGGGCGCCCTCCGACGAACTGAGCCGAAGGGAACCCCATTAGATGAGCGCACCCGCCGTGAACCGTCCCGGCGTCTACTCGGCGACTCGCGCACGAATCGCGAATCGCACCCTGCGTACCGACCGCTGGTGGCTCTCGCCGCTGCGGGTGAACCTGGGACTGCTCGCGTTCATCATCTACGCGACCATCCGATCGTTCTGGGGCAGCGCCTACTGGGTTGACAAGTACCACTACCTGACACCGTTCTACTCGCCGTGCATCAGCGCGTCGTGTGTGCCCGGCTCAAGCCACTTGGGCGTCTGGCTGCCGGAATTCCCTCGGTGGATTCCGTTGGGGGCATTGGTATTGCCCTTCCTGCTCTGCTTCCGGCTGACCTGCTACTACTACCGCAAGGCCTACTATCGCTCCGTCTGGCAGTCGCCGACGGCCTGCGCGGTGCCCGAGCCCCGTGCCCACTACACCGGCGAGACTCGTTTGCCGTTGATCATGCAGAACAGCCACCGCTACTTCTTCTATGCGGCGTTCGCGCTCGCGGCGCTCAACACCTATGACGCAATCGCCGCACTGCACTCCGACGACGGGCCCGGCGGGTTCGGGTTCGGGGTGGGCAACATCGTGCTGCTCGCGAACGTGGCGATGCTCTGGGCCTATACCGGCGGCTGCCACTCCTGCCGGCACATATTCGGCGGTCGCCTCAACCACTTCTCCAAACACCCGGTCCGCTACTGGTTTTGGACGAAGATCAGCTGGTTCAACGGCCGCCACCAGCAGTTCGCCTGGATCACCCTCGGCACGCTGGCGTTCACCGACCTCTACGTCGCCCTGGTCTCCAGCGGCGTCATCACCGATTTCCGGTTCGTCGGCTAAGTGCCGCGATCACACGAAGGGTTAGCGAGAATTCATGGTTGAAGTCGAACGGCACTCCTACGACGTGGTCGTGATCGGTGCCGGGGGCGCTGGCCTGCGCGCGGTGATCGAAGCACGCGAACAGGGCCTCAGCGTTGCGGTGGTGTGCAAGTCGCTGTTCGGCAAGGCGCACACCGTGATGGCCGAGGGTGGTTGCGCGGCGTCGATGGGCAACGTCAACTCCAAGGACAACTGGCAGGTGCACTTCCGCGACACCATGCGCGGCGGGAAGTTCCTCAACAACTGGCGGATGGCCGAGTTGCACGCCCGGGAAGCACCCGAGCGGGTCTGGGAGCTGGAGACCTACGGCGCACTGTTCGACCGCACCCCCGACGGAAAGATCAACCAGCGCAACTTCGGCGGCCACACCTATCCGCGGCTGGCCCACGTCGGTGACCGCACCGGCCTGGAATTGATCCGCACCATGCAGCAGAAAGTGGTCTCGCTGCAGCAGGACGATTATGCCAAGTTCGGTGACTACGAGGCCCGGATCAAAATCTTCCACGAGTGCACCATCACTGAACTGCTCAAAGACGAAGCCAGCGGCGCTATTTCGGGCGCCTTCGGCTACTGGCGTGAGAGCGGCAACTTCGTGCTGTTCGAAGCGCCGGCCGTGGTGCTGGCCACCGGCGGCATCGGCAAGTCGTTCAAGGTGACGTCCAACTCGTGGGAGTACACCGGCGACGGCCACGCGCTGGCGCTGCGAGCCGGCGCGACGCTGATCAACATGGAGTTCGTCCAATTCCACCCGACCGGGATGGTGTGGCCGCCCAGCGTGAAGGGGATCCTGGTCACCGAGGGCGTCCGCGGCGACGGCGGGGTGCTCAAGAACTCCGACGGAACCCGGTTCATGTTCGACTACATCCCGCCGGTGTTCAAGGGCCAGTACGCCGAGACCGAGCAAGAGGCCGATCAGTGGCTCAAGGACAACGACTCGGCCCGCCGCACCCCGGACCTGCTGCCCCGTGACGAGGTGGCCCGCGCCATCAACTCCGAGGTCAAAGCCGGCCGCGGTTCGCCGCATGGCGGGGTGTTCCTCGACATCGCCTCTCGGCTGACGCCCGAGGAGATCAAGCGGCGACTGCCTTCGATGTACCACCAGTTCATGCAGCTCGCCGAGGTGGACATCACCAAGGAAGCAATGGAAGTCGGCCCCACCTGCCACTACGTGATGGGTGGTATCGAGGTCGACCCGGACACCGGCGCGGCGGCGGTGCCCGGACTGTTTGCCGCAGGCGAATGCTCCGGTGGGATGCACGGTTCCAACCGGCTGGGCGGCAACTCCCTGTCGGATCTGCTGGTGTTCGGCCGTCGCGCCGGGTTGGGCGCGGCACAGTACGTGCAGGGGCTGAACACCCGCCCGTCGGTGACACCGGCAGCGCTGGAAGCCGCAGCAGAGCTGGCGCTGGCGCCGTTCCACGGTCCGGCCGGCGGCGCCACACCGGAGAACCCGTACACCTTGCACTCCGAGTTGCAGCAGTCGATGAACGACCTGGTCGGCATCATCCGCAATGCCGGCGAGCTGGAGCAGGCCCTGGTCCGACTCGAGGAATTCAAGGCCCGCTTCGCGGCGGTCACCGTCGACGGCGGACGGCACTACAACCCGGGCTGGCATCTGGCCGTCGACCTGCGCAACATGCTGCTGGTCAGCGAATGCGTGGCCAAAGCCGCGCTGCAACGCACCGAGAGCCGCGGTGGGCACACCCGCGACGACCACCCGGGGATGGACGCCAACTGGCGCAAGACCCTGCTGGTCTGCCGGGTCGCGGAGAAGCAGAGCCCCCAGGCGATTTTTGACATCACGGTCACGCCGGAATCTCAGACCGGGATGCGTGAGGACTTGCTGGAGCTGTTCGAGATCTCCGAACTGGAGAAGTACTACACCGACCAAGAGCTGGCGCAACATCCGGGACGGAGAGCGTAATGACACACAACGCCCACCTGCGAGTCTGGCGCGGTGACGTTGACGGCGGTGGACTTGAAGATTTCGAGGTCGAGGTCAACGAGGGCGAGGTGGTGCTCGACGTCATCCACCGCCTGCAGGCCACCCAGACCCCGGATCTGGCGGTGCGCTGGAACTGCAAGGCCGGCAAGTGCGGATCGTGTTCGGCGGAGATCAACGGTTTCCCGCGACTGCTGTGTATGACGCGGATGTCGATGTTCGACCCGGCTGAAACGATCACCGTGACCCCGGTGCGGACATTCCCGGTGGTTCGTGACCTGGTCACCGATGTCTCGTTCAACTACGAGAAGGCCCGAGAGATGCCGGCCTTCAAGCCGCCGGCGGATCTCAAGCCCGGCGAGTACCGGATGCAGCAGGTGGATGTGGAGCGCTCCCAGGAGTTCCGCAAGTGCATCGAATGCTTCCTGTGCCAGAACGTCTGCCACGTCATCCGGGACCATGAGGAGAACAAGCCGCGGTTCTCCGGGCCGCGGATGTTCATCCGGCTTGCGGAGTTGGACATGCACCCGCTCGACGCCGCCGACCGGCGTGACTTCGCCCAGGACGACGCGGGTCTGGGACTGTGCAACATCACCAAGTGCTGCACCGAGGTCTGCCCGGAACACATCACGATCACCGACAACGCCATCATCCCGATGAAGGAGCGGGTGGTCGGGAACCGTTATGACCCCGTCGTCTGGCTCGGTCGAAAGATTTTCCGCCGCAAGGCGGACTGACCCTCGACCCCGTGACTGGCCGCAGGCCGCGGCGATCGGAGGCTACGCCGGAATAGCGGCCCAGCCACCTTCGCGTTGCAGCAAGGCGATCAGGGCATCGGCGACACCGGGTGCGGCGGCGACACACACGTCGCCGCCGTCGACCTCTGGACCGGGGAGCACCACCCGCGCCCCGGCCTCGACCGCGATCAGTGCTCCGGCGGCGTAGTCCCACGGCTTGATCCCATGCTCGTAGTAGGCGTCGAGCCGCCCGGCAGCGACCATGCACAGGTCCAGCGCGGCCGATCCGATCCGGCGCACATCGCGCACTTCCGGCAGCAACCGGGCAAGCAACGCGGCCTGGGCGGCCCGGCGCCGTGGCGAATAGCCGAACCCGGTGCCCAGCAGTGCCAGTGCCAGCTCGCTCACATCGGCGCAGCGCAGCGCGACAGTTCCCTGCTGATCGGTCACTCGGGCGCCCAATCCGGCACCGGCAGAATAGATCCGGTCACCCACTACGTCGGCGACCGCGCCGGCCACCGAGACCCCGCCGATCTGCGCTGCCACCGAAACCGCGTATGCCGGGACGTCGTACATGAAGTTCACCGTGCCGTCGATCGGGTCGACCACCCAGGTGACGACACCCGGTTCGCGGCCAGAGACGTCCCCGGAACCTCCGCCTTCCTCGCCCAGCACCGCATCACCGGGCCGCAGCCCGGTCAGCCGATCCCGGATGAAGCTCTCGGTCTCGGTGTCGACCACGGTCACCGGATCGGTCGGAGTGCTCTTCGTCTGGACCAGGCCTGAGGACGGCTCGGCCACTTCGGCGCCGAACACCTCGGCACGCCGACGCCGGACGAATGCGGCGGCCTCGGCCACCAGCGTCTCGGCGGTGGTCCTCAACTGCACGGGGTCGCTACGCAGGGGCGCCATCTGCCCATAGCAACACATCGGCGGGGGCTATCGCACCCCCGGCACCCGCACAGCGACTCGGGCCTTAGCCCCCGAGGCGGCGAAAACCGCTGCGGTGGAAAACGATCGGGGCGATCTCTGGATCGACGGTCAAATCACAGACCCGCAGCACCACGATGGTGTGGTCCCCGGCGGGCACCAACTGCTCGATCGAGCTGCCCAGCCATACTCCGGTGCCCTTGATGAACACCGCGCCGTCGTTGGTCACCGTCTCCAGCCCGGCGAAGCGATCACCGGTCTTGGCAGCCAGGGTGCGCGCCGCGACATCGTGCGCCTCGCCGAGCACGCTGATGCCCAGCCGGGGCGAGTCCTTGAGCTTGGGCCAGGTGCTCGAGGTGTTCTGCACGCAGAAGGACACCAACGGCGGCTCCAACGAGACCGGCACGAAGGTGCTGGCGGCCAGGCCGACCCGAACGCCGTCGATCTCGGCTGCCACCGCCACCACTCCGGACGGGAAATGCCCGAAGGCCTCCCGCAACGACGACGGGGTCAACGGGGTCAGCTTGCTCTCGGAACTCACGTGGGGATTCACCGGGGACTCATTCGCCTCGTCTAGTCTGGTCGCCCAGAACCCTACTCGCCGCCCTGTCACCTCGGCAGATCGGCCGCTGGCGACCGCATTCTGGGCCAGGGACCAACCGGTTGGTCACCCGCATGAAGGACATAGCTCACATCAGCTTGCACTATGGCTACTGGCGAGTATATTTCAGGTTACGTTACTGGTGGGTAACTTAAGCCTGAGTACCCAACCACAGGTGGCATTCCATGAGGAGGAAGTAGTGAGCCACTACAAGAGCAATGTCCGTGACCAGGTGTTCAACCTGTTCGAGGTGCTGGGCTTGGACCAGGTCTTCGGCGAAGGCGACTACGCCGACCTGGACGTCGACACCGCTCAAGAGATGCTCGGCGAGATGGTCCGCCTGGCCGAGGGCCCGATCGCGGAGTCCTTCGTCGACGGCGACCGCAACCCCCCGGTGTTCGACCCGGCCACCCACTCGGTGACGCTGCCCGAGTCCTTCAAGAAGTCGGTGCGCGCCCACCTGGAAGCCGGCTGGGACCGGGTCGGGGTGATCGAGGAGCTCGGCGGCATTCCGATGCCCAAAGTCCTGATGTGGGCCCTGCAGGAGCACATCTTGGGTGCCAACCCCGCGGTGTGGATGTACGGCGGTGGCGCCGGCTTCGCCAACATCTTCTACAACATCGCCACCGAAGAGCAGAAGAAGTGGGCCGTCCTCGCCGCCGAGCGCGGTTGGGGTTCGACCATGGTGCTGACCGAGCCGGACGCCGGCTCGGACGTGGGCGCCGGCCGCACCAAGGCCGTCCAGCAAGAGGACGGCTCGTGGCACATCGACGGTGTGAAGCGATTCATCACCTCGGCTGACTCCGATGACCTGTTCGAGAACATCTTCCACCTGGTGCTGGCCCGCCCGGAGGGCGCAAAGCCCGGCACCAAGGGTCTGTCGCTGTTCTTCGTGCCGAAGTTCCTGTTCGACTTCGAAACCGGTGAGCTCGGCGAGCGCAACGGTGTCTTCGTCACCAACGTCGAGCACAAGATGGGCCTGAAGGTCTCGGCCACCTGTGAGCTGACCTTCGGTCAGCACGGCGTACCGGCCAAGGGCTGGCTCGTCGGCGAGGTGCACAACGGCATCGCGCAGATGTTCGACGTGATCGAGCAGGCCCGGATGATGGTCGGCACCAAGGCCATCGCGACGCTGTCCACCGGCTACCTCAACGCGCTCGAGTACGCCAAGGAGCGGGTGCAGGGCGCCGACCTCACCCAGATGACCGACAAGGCCGCGCCGCGGGTGACCATCACCCACCACCCGGACGTCCGCCGTTCGCTGATGACCCAGAAGGCCTACGCCGAGGGTCTGCGCGCGTTGTACATGTACACCGCCACCTTCCAGGACGAAGTGGTCGCCAAGGCGCTGCACGACGTCGACGCCGACCTGGCGGTCAAGATCAACGACTTGATGCTGCCGATCGTCAAGGGGGTGGGCTCCGAGCAGGCCTACGCCAAGCTCACCGAGAGCCTCCAGACCCTGGGTGGCTCGGGCTTCCTGCAGGACTACCCGATCGAGCAGTACATCCGTGACGCCAAGATCGACTCGCTCTACGAGGGCACCACGGCAATTCAGGCGCAGGACTTCTTCTTCCGCAAGATCATCCGCGACAAGGGCGCCGCGCTGGGCCACGTCGCGGGCGAGATCGAGACGTTCATCAAGAACGAGACCGGCAACGGGCGGCTGAAAGCGGAGCGGGAACTGCTGGCCACCGCGCTGGCCGACGTGCAGGGCATGGCGGCAACGCTGACCGGCTACCTGATGGCCGCGCAGGAGGACATCACCAGCATCTACAAAGTCGGCCTGGGTTCGGTGCGCTTCCTGATGAGCGTCGGCGACCTGATGATCGGCTGGCTGCTGGCCCGGCAGGCGGCTGTCGCGGTGGCGAAGCTCGACGCCGGTGCCGAAGGTGCCGACCGCTCCTTCTACGAAGGCAAGATCGCGGTGGCGTCGTTCTTCACCAAGAACTTCCTGCCGTTGCTGACCAGCACCCGCTCGGTGATCGAGAACATCGACAACGACATCATGGAGCTCGACGAAGCGGCGTTCTAAACGCCACGCACAGACCGCGCAGGCCCCCGGGGAGACCCCTTGGGGGCCTGTTGCATTTCCGGGATCACCCGGCGGGCAGACCCGAAAGCCCTCATGCTGGCTCGAAATGAGGGCCTCCACGTCTGCTCGGCGAACGCGGCTGTGTCCTGATATGTGGGATGTATGTCGTAGACGCCAGCTGCCCGGGCAGCTGACACTGATGGCATGGCCCGCAATGTCGTCATCCTCGGTTACCCCGGCATCCAGGCACTGGATGTTTTCGGGCCCGCGGAGGTCTTCGCCACCGCGACGCTGGTGCTGCTCGGTCAGGGCCGTGGCGAGGACGGCTACCAGGTCACCGTGGCCAGTGTTGGCGGCGTACCGATCGCCACCAGCAGCGGGCTGGCGCTCGCGCCGAGTCCGCTACCAGAACCGAACGAGCCCATCGACACCCTGGTTCTGCCCGGCGGCGTCGGCGTCCAGGCGGCGCAAGCCGACCCGGAAACCGTCGACTGGGTCCGGCGCGCGTCGACTCAAACCCGACGGGTGGTCAGCGTGTGTACCGGCGCGTTTCTGGCCGCGCAGGCGGGTCTGCTCGACGGATGCCGGGCCACCACACATTGGGCGTTCGCCGACGCGCTGGCCCGCGAGTTCCCCGCAGTCCGCGTCGACCCGGAGCCCATCTTCGTGCGCAGTTCGGCGGCGGTGTGGACCGCGGCGGGGGTCACCGCCGGCATCGATCTGGCCCTGGCGTTGGTGGAAGAGGACTACGGAACCGAGGTGGCACAGACCGCGGCCCGTTGGCTGGTGCTGTATCTGCGGCGACCCGGCGGCCAGTCCCAGTTTGCGGTCCCCGCATGGCTGCCGCGCTCCCGGCGCGCGCCGATCCGTGACGTCCAGGAGCTGATCGAGTCCGAACCCGGCGGCCCGCACCGGATAACCGAGCTGGCATCGCGGGCCTCGATGAGCCCCCGGCACTTCACCCGGGTCTTCACCGACGAAGTGGGCATGGCACCGGGCGCGTACGTGGAGCGGGTGCGCACCGAGGCCGCCCGCCGACAACTCGAGGAGACCGACGACACCGTCGTCGCGATCGCCGGGCGCTGTGGATTCGGCACCGCGGAAACCCTGCGGCGCACCTTCATTCGCCGACTCGGCATCTCGCCCGATCACTACCGCAAGACCTTCGCCTGAAAGGAAATACCCATGCAGATCGCAATTGTGCTCTACCCCGGATTCACCTCGCTGGACTTCATCGGCCCCTACGAGGTGTTGCGCTGGCTCCCGGATGCGCAGGTGCGCTTCGTGTGGCACGAGCCGGGGCCGATTACCGCGGACTCCGGGGTTCTGGTGGTCGGGGCAACCCACTCGTTTGACGAGACGCCCTCCCCCGACGTGATTCTGATCCCCGGCGGGATGACGACCATGGCACATGCCCGCGACGAGAAACTGCTGGACTGGGTCCGGTCCGCCCACCCGACGGCGACGTGGACGGCATCGGTGTGCTCGGGTTCGGTCGTGCTGGGCGCCGCCGGACTGCTCACCGGCAAGCGCGCCACCTCGCACTGGATGGCGCTACCGGCGCTGAAGGCGTTCGGCGCTACCGCGGTCGGCGACGAGCGGATCGTGCACGAGGGAGACATCGTCACCTGTGCGGGGGTGTCGGCCGGGATCGATCTCGGGCTGTGGCTGGCCAGCCAGATCGGCGGCGAGGGCCGCGCCAAGGCCATCCAGTTGTCGATGGAATACGACCCGCAGCCGCCATTCGACTCCGGCCACACGTCGAAGGCATCGGTGCAGACCAAAGCGGCGGCCACCGCGCTGATGGCCAGGGACCTGGCGAAGCCGGCCCAGTTGAAGGCCAGCGCGCTGTTGCTGTGGGATCAGGCGATCGGCGCGGTTCGCAACCGGCGGCGGATCCAAACGGTCCGCCGCTGAATCCCCTCAGTTCAGCGGCGGACCGGGCAGGTTGCTTCGCGCTGCCACCGGGGGCCCGCGGCCACGCGAAGCGAACCGATGTCTCGACTACCCGGCAACGGCGCGAATCAAACGTCGATCGTCGCGCCTGTCAGCCCTCGAGGATGGCGGCCACGCCCTGGCCCCCGGCTGCGCAGATCGAGATCAGCGCACGCACCGGCTTGTTCTTCGCGGCGCCCTTCTTGGCGGCCTTGGCCTCGGCGATCTGCTTGGCCGCCTGCGCCACGATCCGCCCGCCGGTGGCCGCGAACGGGTGACCCGACGCCAGCGACGAGCCGTTGACATTGAGCTTGGACCGGTCGATGGCGCCCAGCGCCGAATCCAGTCCCAGCCGCTGCGTGCAGTACTCCTGCGACTCCCACGCCGCCAGGTGACACAGCACCGTGGCGGCGAACGCCTCGTGAATCTCGTAGAAGTCGAAGTCCTGCAGGGTCAGACCATTGCGCGCCAACAGTCGCGGCACCGCGTAGGTCGGCGCCATCAGCAGGCCGTCGGCGCCGTTGACGTAGTCCACCGCGGCCGTCTCGGCGTCGACGAAATACGCCAGCGGGGTCAGGTTGCGTGCGGCCGCCCACTCCTCGCTGGCCAGCAGTGCCACCGACGCACCGTCGGTAAGCGGGGTGGAGTTGCCCGCGGTCATGGTGGCGTCACCGGCCTTCGCGCCGAACACCGGCTTGAGCGTGGCCAGCTTCTCCGGGCTGGACTGGGGCCGCAGGTTGTCGTCGCGGTAGAGCCCCTGGAACGGCGTCACCAGGTCGTCGAAGAAGCCCCCGTCATAGGCGGCGGCCATGTTGCGGTGGCTGGCTGCGGCCAGCTCGTCCTGGTCGACCCGCTTGATGCCCATCTGCTTGGTGGTGATGGCCTGGTGCTCGCCCATGGAAAGGCCGGTCCGCGCCTCTTTGTTGGCCGGGATTTCCACGCCCAGCGCGGCGGGCAGTTTGCCTGCCAGCTTGAGGCGCTGCAGGTTCGACTTCGACCGGCGCAGCGCAAGCAGCGTGCGACGCAGTTCGTTGCCGATCGCCAAGGGCGCGTCCGAGGTGGTGTCCACGCCACCGGCGGCAGCCACCTCGTAACGGCCGGCGGCGATTCCGTCGGCGGCGCAGATCGCCGCCTGCAACCCGGTACCACAGGCCTGCTGTAGGTCGAAGGCCTGCGTGTAGGGCGACAGCGCCGAGCCCAGCACCGATTCGCGGATCAGGTTGAAGTCACGGCTGTGCTTGAGCACCGCCCCGCCGATCACCGCGTCCAGCTTCTCGCCGGCGAGGCCGAACCGATCGATGAGACCGCCTAGCGCTGCGGTGAACATGTCCTGGTTGGACGCGTTCGCGTAGGCGCCGTCGGAGCGTGCGAACGGAATGCGATTGCCCCCGAGGACGGCGACGCGGCGGCGCGTGCCGGCGGTTGCCTCGGCAGGTTTAGCAGCAGATGCAGATGCCACGATCTCTCGTCTCTGATGGTGGGTCCCCCGCATTGCCGGGGACGGTCGTCCTAATACTACCCAGTATTCTTACTCTGGAGTAAGTTCGTTGTCGACACCGTGGCCCGCACCAGGCACGTCCCCACATGGAAGGCAGCACCCATGCCCCCTAAGGCCCCCAAGCTCTCCTCGGACCTGTTGTCCCAGATCCTGGGCTCCGCCCCCGGAT
The DNA here is from genome assembly GCF_000972905.1 of Mycobacterium sp. UM_Kg27. NCBI lineage: Bacteria > Bacillati > Actinomycetota > Actinomycetes > Mycobacteriales > Mycobacteriaceae > Mycobacterium > Mycobacterium sp. UM_Kg27. Next base: position 9,566 of record NZ_JRMM01000039.1, on the reverse strand, counting down.
CGTTCCTGGCCAAGCAGCTCGGCGTTCCGCAGGCCGAGACGCTGCGTCGTTACCGGGTCGGCGAGCCGGCGCTGGCCGGCCCGCTGCTGATCGGCGGGTCGGGCCGGGTGGTCGAGCCGCTGCGGGCCGCGCTGGCCGACGACTACGAGCTGGTCGGCGACAACCTGGGCGGCCGGTGGGCCGACTCCTTCGGCGGACTGGTCTTCGACGCCACCGGCATCACCTCACCCGCCGGGCTGACCGCACTGCATGAGTTCTTCACCCCGCTGCTGCGCAACGTGGGGCGCTGCGGCCGGTTGGTCGTCGTCGGCACCACCCCCGCGGCCGCCGGCAGCGCCGACGAGCAGATCGCCCAGCGCGCGCTGGAGGGCTTCACCCGCTCGCTGGGCAAGGAACTGCAGCGCGGTGCCACCGTGCAGCTGGTGTACCTGTCGCCCGACGCCAAGCCTGGGGCCACCGGCCTGGAATCGACGCTGCGATTCATCCTCTCGGCCCGCTCGGCCTACGTCGACGGCCAGGTGTTCTACGTGGGCGCCGACGACGCGACCGCTCCGGCCGACTGGGACCGGCCGCTGGAGGGCAAGGTCGCGATCATCACCGGGGCGGCGCGCGGCATCGGCGCCACCATTGCCGAGGTGTTCGCCCGCGACGGCGCCAAGGTGGTGGCGATCGACGTGCCGCAGGCCGCCGAGGCGCTGCAGAAGACGGCTTCCCGGGTGGGAGGGACCGCGCTGGCCCTGGACGTCACCGCCGACGACGCAGTGGACCAGATCACCGCGCACCTCGCCGAACACCATGGCGGCAAGGCCGATGTGTTGGTCAACAACGCCGGTATCACTCGCGACAAATTGCTGGCCAACATGGACGACGCCCGATGGAACGCAGTTTTGGCGGTCAACCTGCTTGCACCGCAGCGCCTTACCGAAGGGCTGGTCGCCAACGGCAGCATCGGTGACGGCGGCCGGGTGATCGGCCTGTCGTCGATGGCCGGGATCGCGGGTAACCGCGGCCAGACCAACTACGCGGCCACCAAGGCCGGCATGATCGGCCTGACCGAAGCGCTGGCTCCGACACTGGCCAAGAAGGGCATCACGATCAATGCCGTCGCCCCGGGGTTCATCGAAACCGAGATGACGGCGGCGATCCCGCTGGCCACCCGCGAGGTCGGGCGCCGGCTCAACTCGCTGTTCCAGGGTGGTCAACCCGTCGACGTCGCCGAGTTGATCGGCTACTTCGCCAGCCCGGCGTCGAATGCGGTCACCGGCAACACCATCCGGGTCTGTGGCCAAGCCATGCTGGGAGCGTGAGAGGGATGTCCCAACCCAGTGGCATGAGAAACATGGTGCGTGCGGTAGCCGGGGCGCTGCCCTTCATTCCGCGCACACCAACGCTGCCGAACCGGACGCTGCGGGTCGACGAGCTGGTGATCGACCCCAACCACGTCGCCGCCTACGCGGCCGTCACCGGGCTGCGATTCGCCGATCAGGTCCCGCTGACCTACCCGTTCGCGCTGACCTTCCCGACCGTGATGGAGCTGGCGACCGGGTTTGACTTCCCATTCGCCGCGATGGGTTCGGTGCACACCGAAAACCGGATCACGCGCCACCGCCCGATCACCGTCACCGACACCGTCGGAGTGACGGTGCGGGCAGAGAACCTGCGGGAACATCGCAAGGGCCTGCTGGTCGACATCGTCACCGACATCACCGTGGGCAACGACCCGGCCTGGCACCAGGTGACGACATTCCTGCACCAGCAGCGCACCAGCCTGTCCGACGAGCCGAAGCCGCCGCCGGCCAAGCAGCCCAAGCTGGGCCCTCCCAACGCGGTGCTGCGTGTGACGCCGGGCCAGATTAGGCGGTACGCATCCGCGGGCGGCGATCACAACCCGATCCACACCAGCTCGATCGGCGCCAAGCTGTTCGGATTCCCCACCGCGATTGCGCACGGGATGTTCTCCGCGGCAACCGTTCTGGCCAATATCGAAGGCGCGCTTCCGGACGCTGTCGACTATGCGGTGCGGTTCGGCAAGCCGATGCTCCTGCCGGCCAGCCCCGGCCTCTACATCGACAGGGTTGACGGCGGCTGGGATCTGGCGCTGCGCAACGTAGCCAAGGGCTACCCCTACCTGACGGGGGCGGTGCGGGGCCTATAGCCGATACCGCTGTTGCCCCTTAGGCGTTGTCGACGGCGAAGCCGGCCGCCTTCAGCAGGGTCGCCTTGCTGGCCTCTCAACGGGTGCTGACGACGTCGATACCCCAAACCGGGATCGACATCACCAGGCCGCGGACCACCACCATCACGGCGGCCATATAGGCGGGCGCGGAGAACCCCGGAGCAGCCTCGGGCAACGCCTCAGCGGAGGCCACTGCCAGTCCATAGATGTGCTGCTCCAACGACTTCACCGTCTTGGCGACCTGTGCATCCGTCCAACACGCGCAGCCCACAGGTGAGCCACCGAAAGTGCTTGCGGGGTAGTGAATTCGCGCCAGATCAGGTCGAGGTAGCCCGCCATCGACGATCTGTCGAATCTGTCCTTCCCCAGCGCAGCCGATTTCCTGGGCGCCTCGGCGGGCGATGTCACGTCGTTCACGCTGCCCAGCCTCAGCGAACTCGCCAACGCGTTCAGCAGCATCGTTGCCTCGGCGTACGCGACGCTGCTTCCGACTGCCGACATCCTCAACGCCTTGCTCACCACCGCACCGGCCTATGCGTTCGAAGTGTTCGCCCAGGAACTCGCCCAAGGCGACGTCATCGACGCCATCGGCCTGCCGATTGCCGGCGTCGTCGGATTGGGCACGCTGGCAGCCGGTTTCGAATTCCTGGCACTCAACGGTGCGGTCCTCGACATCACCGCGACCATCCAGGATCTCTTCACGGCCTGAGGCCGCGCCCCACTACCCGGCCGCGGCGGCGTCGGCGCCGTCGCGGCCGCCCGGGGCTTCCTTGAGTCCACGCCAGAACAGGTCGATCATCAGCTCGCCGGCTTCGTCGACGCCGGTATCACCGGTGCTGACCCGGCTCGCGATCGCCTCGCCGGCACCCACCAGCGCGACCGCCATCAACTCGAAGTCCACGCCCGGCTCGGGCTTACGCGTGCCGGCCCGCAACAGCCGGCCGACCAGCTCGATGATTCGCTCGCGTCCCTCGCGCACGGTGTGGGCGAACGCCTGCGAACTGGTGGCCTGGGTGTACATCACGATCCAGGACGCCCGGTTGGCGTCGATGTACCGCAAGAAGGCCCGAATCGTGTTGCGCAGCATGTCTTTCGGGGGCTGTTGAAAGTCGATTTCGGTGCGCACCGACTCGACGAAGCGGCGCAGTTCGCGGTCCAGACACGCCCCGAACAACTCCTCTTTGGAGCCGTAGTACAGGTAGAGCATCGGCTTGGAGATCTGTGCGGCCGCGGCGATCGAATCCATCGAGGTCTCGTGGTAGCCGTTGACCGAGAACATCTGCACCGCGGCGTCGAGCATCTGCTGTTCGCGCACGGCCCGCGGTAACCGCTTGTTACCAGCTGCCATCGCCTCGAGGTCCTTCCGCGATCCCCCTCGGCCCGATCTTACCGAAGAGTAACTTGTGTGCTGCCCGCGCCGCCGGAATCACCCGTGGCAGTGCGTACCGGGCAACTTGGCCGCGGCGACGCGCGCCAGCGAGGCGTCGACGGCTTCCTGCTTCAGCTCGCCGGCGGACACCGCCTGCTCCAGCCGGTCCAACACCGCGGGCACCTCGTCGGTGGTGACCCACAGTGCGATGTCGACACCGGCCTGAAGGCTGCGCAGCACCGCCTCGGCGACTCCGTAGTGCTCGGTGATCGCCGCCATCGACGACAGGTCGTCACTGAACACCGGGCCGTCGAACGCCGGTCCGTGATAGTCGGTGCCGGTGCGCAGCAGCGTGACCGCCGCCGGGCTCAGGCTGGCTGGATCCTCGGTCAGCCCGGGAACCTCCAGGTGGCCCATCATCACCGCCACCGGCGCCTCGGTGACCAGGGTGCGGTAGGGCACCAGGTCGTTGTCCTGCAACTGCGCCAGAGACGGCGTGACCACCGCTCCGGCAGTGTGCGAGTCACCGGAACCGTGGCCGTGGCCGGGGAAGTGCTTGAGCACCGGCAGCAGCCCGGCGTCGCGCAGACCCTGCGCGTACGCGCCGGCGTACTCGGTGACCTTGGCCGGGTCCGAACCGAACGAACGGTCCCCGATCACGGTGTCTTCGTCGGTATCGGCGTCCACCACATCGACAACCGGCGCGAAATCGACAGTGATGCCCAGGTCAGCCATCTTGCGGCCCCGCTCGGCGGCCAGCTCACGCACCTGCGCGGCGCTACTGGTCTGCGCCAGTTCCTTGGCCGACGGCGACTTCCCGATCAGCGACGACAGCCGAGACACCCGGCCGCCCTCCTCGTCCACGCTGACCGCCAGCGGCAGCGGGCCGGTGGGTGCTTGGCTGTCCTTGATCTCCTTCAGCGAGCCATCGGTGAGCATGGACAGGTCAGTCCAGCTGCCGATGAAGATGCCGCCGACGTGGTGATCGGTCACCACGGCGCGGGCGTCGGCCGCATCGCGGACCCCCACCATCACCAGCTGCGCCAACTTGTCGCGGACCGACAAAGCCGACACCTGCTCACACACCGGATCGCCCGGCGGCGCGGAGACTGTCGCGGTAGGCGACGCCGCGGCGTCAGACGACGGTGCGGGCGTCTCGTCACGGTGCGAGCACGACGTGACGAGCGCCGGCAGTACCGCGGCGGCCAGCAGCAGACCGGGCAGTTGTCGAGTCAGCGATCCAGGCATAGCACCATGCTGTCACGGCCTGAACCGCCGGGCTCATGCGGCGGCCCCAGCATCGCCTCTCCTCCGTCGAGCCTCCCTGAACCGCCGGGCACATGCGGCGGCCCCAGCATCGCCTCTCCTCCGTCGAGCCTCCCTGAACCGCCCGGCCCATACGGCGGCCCCAGCATCGCCTCTCCTCCGTCGAGCCTCCCTGAACCGCCGGGCTCGCGAAGCCCACGTGCTACGTTGGCGGTCGGGGCCCAAGCGGGGGCTGATGTTGATGGCGCCCCTGATCGACGTCACGAGAGTGCAGAAGGAGCCTGACCATGCCTCGGTTCGTGGTACCGGCCGCCATAAGCATGGTCGTGGGGGTCTTGCTGGGTGCGGCGGCCGTCTTCGGCGTCACGCTGATGGTGCAACAAGACACCAAGCCGCAGATCGCCGGTGGCGACCCGCAGTCCTCGGTGCTGAACAGGGTGGAGTACGGCAACCGCGGCTGACCTGCGGACGCCGGCAATGCCTGACCGTCCGCCGGCAAAGCCGCAGGCTGTAACACCGTTGTCCCGGCGCTGGCTGTGGTTGGTTGGCCTCGTCTCGCTGATTTTCAGCCTCTTGCAGGCACCCGGCCGGATCTCTCCGGACACCAAACTCGATCTGACCATCGCTCCGCTGCGCTTCCTGGCTCGTGCCGCCAACCTGTGGAGCAGCGAACTGCCGTTCGGCCAGGTGCAGAACCAGGCGTACGGCTACCTGTTCCCGCACGGCACGTTCTTCTTGGCCGGTGATCTGCTGGGGCTGCCCGGCTGGATCGTTCAGCGGCTGTGGTGGGCGGTGCTGCTCACGGTGGGCTTCTGGGGCCTGCTGCGGGTCGCCGAGACGTTGCGGATCGGAACCCCGACGGCACGGTTGATCGGCGCCGCCGCGTTCGCACTGTCGCCGCGAGTGCTCAGCACCCTGGGTTCTATCTCTTCCGAGACACTGCCGATGATGCTGGCGCCCTGGGTGCTGCTGCCGGTAATCCGGGCTTTAGGGGCGCCACGTGACCCCGGTCGGGACGCCCCGGAGCGGCCCACCCGGGTGCTGGCCGGCCAGGCTGGGGTCGCGGTCGCGTTGATGGGCGCCGTGAACGCGGTCGCGACGCTCGCGGGGTGCCTGCCGGCGATCATCTGGTGGCTGTGTCATCGCCCGAACCGGCGCTGGTGGCGCTTCACCGGCTGGTGGCTGCTGGCGCTGGGGTTGGCGGTGACGTGGTGGGTGGTGGCCCTGCTGCTGCTTGGCCGGGTCAGCCCACCGTTCCTGGACTTCATCGAATCGGCCGGGGTCACCACCCGGTGGACGTCGCTGACCGAAATGCTGCGCGGCACCCATAGTTGGACGCCGTTCGTCGCGCCGAATGCCACGGCCGGGGCGCCGCTGGTCACCCGCCCGGTGATGATCCTGGGCACCTGCCTGGTGGCGGCCGCCGGTCTGGCCGGACTGACCGGCATGCTGTCTCGGCGGTCGCCCGGCGCCGGACGGCTGGTCACCATGCTGCTGATCGGGGTGACGCTGTTGGCCATCGGCTATGCCGGGGGACTGGGCTCGCCGCTGGCCCACTCGGTGCAGGCCTTCCTGGACGGCGCCGGGGCGCCGCTGCGCAACCTGCACAAACTCGAGTCCGTGCTCCGTATCCCGCTGGTCCTGGGGCTTACCCATCTGCTGGGGCGTATCCCGCTGCCGGGCAGCGCGCCGGCAGTGGTGTGGCGGCGCGCGTTCGTTCACCCCGAACATCACAAGTCGGCCGCGGTCGGTCTGGTGGTCCTGACGGCGCTGATGGTCTCGACGTCACTGGCCTGGACCGGCCGGCTCACCCCGCCGGGGACATTCAGCGCGTTGCCGCAGTATTGGCGCGACGCCGCGGCGTGGATCGCCGAACACAACAGCGGGGGGCCCACCCCCGGCCGGGTGCTGGTGGCACCGGGAGCCCCGTTTGCCACTCAGACCTGGGGCACCAGCCACGACGAACCGCTGCAGGTCCTCGATGTCGGCCCGTGGGGGGTGCGCGACTCGATCCCGCTGACCCCACCGCAGACCATTCGGGCGCTCGACTCCGTGCAGCGCCTGTTCGCCGCCGGCCGCCCGTCTGCAGGCTTGGCCGACACCCTGCTCCGACAGGGCATCTCCTACCTGGTGGTGCGCAACGACCTGGACCCCGACACCTCCCGGTCGGCCCGACCGCTGCTGGTGCACCGCGCCGTCGACGGCTCACCGGGACTACAGCGCGTGGCCCAGTTCGGCGAGCCCGTCGGGTCCGGCACCGTCCCGGGATTCGTCGCCGACAGCGGCCTGCGGCCGGCCTATCCCGCGATCGAGATCTACCGGGTCGGCGACCCCGCGACCGATGCCAACCCGGGCGCGCCGTACCTGGCCGACCTCCACGCGATGCCGCGGGTCGACGGCGGCCCGGAGGTGCTGCTGCGACTCGACGAACACCGCCGGTTGCGCGGTGAGCCCGCCCTGGGCCCGGTGCTGCTGACCGCCGACGCCCGGCGCGCGGACTTGGGCACGCCGGTGGTCACCGTCACCGACACCCCGCTGGCGCGCGAGACCGACTACGGCCGGGTCGATGACCATTCGTCGACGATCCGGGCAGCCGGCGACGCCCGGCACACCCACAGTCGGGTACCGGACTATCCGACACCGGGCGCCAGCACGGTGTTCGGCGGCTGGCTCGGCGGCCGTCTCACGGCGTCCAGCTCGTCCTCGGACGCCACCACGCTGCCCGACGTCGCACCGTCGACCTCACCGGCAGCCGCCATCGACGGCGACTCGGGCACCGCCTGGGTGTCCAACGCCCTGCAGTCGGCGGTCGGCCAGTGGTTGCAGGTGGATTTCGACCACCCGCTGACCAACGGCACCATCACCTTGACGCCCAGTGCGACGGCCGTCGGCGCCCAGGTGCGGCGGATACAGATCTCCACGGTGAACGGCACCACCACCTTGCGGTTCGACCGCGCCGGCGAGCCCCTGATCGCCGCACTGCCCTACGGCGAAACACCCTGGGTGCGGATCACCGCGTCGGGCACCGACGACGGCTCCCCCGGCGTGCAGTTCGGTATCACCGATCTGGCGATCACCCAGTACGACGCGTCGGGCTTCGCGCATCCGGTCGACCTGCGCCACACGGCGCTGGTTCCCGCTCCACCCGCGGGCGCTCAAGTGGCGCAGTGGGACTTGGGTGCGGGCTTGCCGGGCCGGACCGGTTGTGCGACGGCCGACGGCGTGGTGCGCTGCGCGGCATCGATGATGCTGGAGCCCGAGGAGCCCGCCACCTTCAGCCGCACCCTGAACGTGCCGCGAGCCATGTCGGTGACCCCGACAGTGTGGGTGCGACCGCGCCAGGGCCCGAACCTGGTCGACCTGATCGCCGAGCCGGGCGCCTTGCGGGCCCGCGGTGACGCCGACGTGCTCGACGTGCAGGGGTCGGCGTACGCCGCGGCCGACGGTGACCCAGGCACCGCCTGGACGGCGTCACAGCGAGTGGTCGCACACCGATCCCCGCCGACCCTGACCATCACGTTGCCGCGTCCGGTCAAGGTGACCGGAGTGCGGTTCACTCCCAGTCAGTCCCCGCTGCCGGCGCACCCCACACTGGTGGCCGTCGACCTGGGTTCCGGCCCCCAAGTCCGGGAGCTGGGGGGATCCGACGATCAGCAGGTGGGCTTGCTGCCGCGGGTCACCGACACCGTCATGATCAGCCTGCTGGGGTGGGAGGACGTGATCGACCGAACCGCGATCGGCTTCGATCAACTCAAGCCGCCGGGGCTGGCCGAGGTCAGTGTGCTCGGCGCCGACGGACGTCCCGTGGCCCCGGCCGATCACGCCCGAAACCGGTCGCGTGCGGTCCACGTCGACTGCGACCACGGGCCAATCATCGCGATCGCCGGCCGGTTCGTACACACCTCGATCACGACCACGGTCGGCGCGCTGCTCGATGACAAACCGGTGGCAGCGCAGGCATGCGACCTGCGTCCGATCGCGTTGCCGCCCGGCGCGCAGGAATTGATGATCAGCCCGGGACCGGCGTTCGTCGTCGACGGCGCGACGCTGTCCGCGCCGTCAGCGTCTACGAGGGCCGCCGCGACCAGGCCCGCGCAGATCGGCACGTGGAGCGCGGACCGGCGTGAAGTGACAGTGCCCGCCGCGGCGGCCGCTCGGGTGCTGGTTGTTCCGGAGAGCATCAACGGCGGGTGGGTGGCGCGCACGTCGGACGGCACACGCTTGGCGCCGGTGGCGGTCAACGGATGGCAGCAGGGCTTTGTGCTGCCCGCAGGCACCGACGGCGCGATCACGCTGACGTTCGGGCCCAATCGGATGTACCGGCTCGGGATGGCCGGCGGACTGGCTCTGCTTCCGCTGTTGGCGTTGTTGGCCTGGTGGCCAGTGCGGCGGGTCCGCGATCCCGGCCCGCCGGCAGCGCCGTGGGGGCCGAGCCGGCGCGTGGCGGCGACCGGTGCGCTGACGGTCGGCTTCCTGATCGCCGGGACCGCCGGGGCGGCGGTGTTCGGCGCCGCGATGGTGTTGCTGCTCGCGTTGCAGCACCGGCAGCGCGCCTTTGAGGTGGCCCGGCTCGGGTTGAGCGCCGGCGGTCTGATCACGGCGGGCGCGGTGCTGTGCCGGCATCCCTGGCGGTCGGTGGACGGCTATGCCGGCCATTCCGCGGGGGTGCAGCTGGCGGCCCTGGTCTCGGTGGCGGTCCTGGCGGCGACGGCGGTGGTCGCGAGACCGACGGAGTCGGGCGAAGCGGGCCAGCGC
>NZ_JRMM01000038.1:0-31221 GCF_000972905.1 Mycobacterium sp. UM_Kg27 | reverse complement strand
AGATGTGTATAAGAGACAGCCCCGGCACGATGCCCGTCGATGACCGGGGTCTCCGGCCCGCACATGCCGCGCACGAACAGATACAGCACCCCGCCCAGATGCTGCTCGGGGTCGTAACCGGGCAGCCGCCAGCGCAGGAAGCGGTGCAGCACCGCGGTATACAACAGCGCCTGCAACGGGTAATCCGAATGCAGCATCGCAGCGGTGAGCCGGTCGAACCCGTAGTCCGCGGCGGTGTCGCCCAGCCGGTTGGTCTTGTAGTCGACCACCACAAAGCGCTGTTGCCGAACCCGCAGCACCACATCGATCGACCCGGACAGATATCCGCGCAGCGGCTGGCCGCCCAGTGCTTCGGTGGCCAGCCGGTCGGCATACGGGGCGAACGGGTCGTCAGCCGGCAGATGCTCGCGCAGCAGCGTCCCCACTTCGGCCAGCCGCAGGTCCGTTGCCACCCCCCGAACATCCCCTCCGGCCAATGGAATCTCGAAATCCAACTCCCGCAACCGGTCTCGGGTGCCGATGTCGCGCAGCGTCAGCCCACCGGCCAGCGGCCCCAGCGGGGTGTCGTGCATCGGCACCAGTGCCGCGGCCAATACGGCCGGCTCGGCGTCGACCGACCACCAGGCGGCGTGCAGGCTTACCTGTGCTTCCAGCTCGGCCGCCAGGTCGGCGGCGAACGGATCGGCGGTCTCCAACACCGCGTGCACCAACGAACCGAACGCCGCCCCCGCCGGCAACTCGGCCATCGGCGAGACCAGATCCGCGCCGTCCGGCGGCGCCGCCACCGCCACGGGCACGTCGTCGGCCTCGTCGTCGCGGGCGGTCAGCTCCGGCTCGCTGTGCACCCCGGACGCCGCGCCCGCCACATCTGCCACGCCTTCGGAGGCATGCCGGATCAGCCCCGAATACGACGTGCGCCGCCAGCCGGTGTCGATGTGGCGGTGGAAGTGCCGTGCTTCCAAGCCATCCGGAGGCTGTGCCGAGGCGACCGGGGCCAGCGGGGCGATCACCGACTCCTCGATGACCAGACCGCCGGCGGCCTCCCACTCCCGAAAGCAGCTCAGCGCTTCGTCGTCGGACGGCTTGGGCTCGCAGCGATCCGGTACCGGCGCCTCGCCACGGCACCGGCCCCGCAGCAACCGGGACAGGCCGCCGTTGGGTTCGTCGTAGGACGCCGCCCACCACGCCACCACCTGCGACTGCGCGCGGGTCAACGCCACATAGGCGAGCCGAATGTCATTGCGGGCGGCCTCGGCCACGCTCAACCGCTGCACCTCGTTGTGGTCGGAACTGTTCGGGCCGCCGACGTGCCGGCAACGCACACCGGCTTCGTGGTAGAGCGGGATGGCCTCGTCGAACATGTGCCGGTTGAACGCGAACGGCAGGTACACGATCGGAAACTGCAAGCCCTTGGAGCCCCACACCGTCAGGATCTGCACGGCGGCCGCGTCGGAGTCGAGCCGGCGATTGTGCTGCCCGCCACCGTTTCGTTCCGTGCACTGACGGCGCAACCAATCCCGCAACGCCGGCAGGCCCAACCGGTCGCGGTGCGCGGCCTCATGTAGCAGCTGCGCCACATGCGCCAGATCAGTCATGGTGCGTTCCCCGCCGTACTCGCCGAGCAACCGGCGCTTGAGGCCGGCCAACTGCGCCGCCTCGAACACCGCCGCCGGCCCGTGCAGACGCAGTTCATCGGACCAGTCCCGCAACGTGGACGCCACCTGGTCGGTCAACGTGTCACCACCGTCGGCCAGGGTAGCGGCGGTATGGCCGAAGAACACCGTCGCCGCGGCGGCCCGCACCAGCCCGGCGCGATGCGTTGCCTCGAACGCCTCCAAAAGACACAACCAGTCGGCGGCCGCAGCCGAGGAGAACACGTCGGCGTCACCGGTGAACACCGCGGGAATCCCGGCCCGCAGCAAGGCTTCTTGGCAGGCGGCCGCGTCCTTGCTGTTCTCCACGATCACCGCCACATCGCCGGGGCTGATCGCACGGCCGTCGAAAGTCGCGCCGCTGGCCCACAAGGCGGCGACGTCGGCGGCCAGATCATCGGGGATATGGCGGCGCAGCTTGGTCATCGGGACGACACGGTCGGCGCTGACACCGAAGGTCGCGCGGCCGACCACCCGCAGCCGCAACGGCGCGGTGCTGGGCGCACCGGCCAGCCGGGTTCCGCTGACCGCGGCCTCGACATCGTGGACCACGATCTGCGGATCGCCCAGCGCCGCACCGCCCATCACCGTCTGCAGCGCCTCGACCAGTGCGGAGTCGCTGCGCCAGTTCACCGCCAGGGTGCGCTGCTGCCCAGCGGTGCGGGCCGCCTGCAGATAGGTGTAGATGTCGCCGCCGCGGAACCCGTAGATCGCCTGCTTGGGGTCGCCGATCAGCACCACCGCCGAATGCCCGACGAAGCCGCGTTCGATCACCTGCCACTGGATCGGGTCGGTGTCCTGGAACTCGTCGACCATCACGATCGGCCAGCGCTGCCGCATCCGTTCACGGGCCGGTGAGTCTTCGGGCTCCAAGGCGCCGGCCAGCCGGCGCAACAGGTCGTCATAGCCCAGCACGCCGAGCTGGCGTTTGCGCAACTCCAATTCGGTGCAGACCGCATCGACGAATCTCAGCCGCACCTCGGCCACCGAGTCGGGTTCGGGATCCAGCGGGCGCAGCTGGGCATAGGGGTCGGAGACCACCTGCCGCGCGAGTTCCAGCGCGTCGGCGTAGCTCAGCGCCACCTCGTCGCGCTGGGTACCGAACTTCGCCAGGTACAGGTCGTCGACGACCCGGATCACCAGGTCGTCAAGGCTTTCCACCAACTCGACCCCGGCGCTGGTGTCACCGGCGATGCCCAGTGACTTCAGCACCAGATGACAGAACTGATGCGTGGTGGCGATGGTCGCGGCGTCGAATCCGGCCAGCGCATCACGCAGCCGGCGCCGGCTCAGCTCCCGCTCGTCGGCGCTACCGGCGCACAGATGCGCGACAAGATCATTGGGTTCCTGTGCGCACATGCCGTCCAGGGCGGCCAATGTCTCCACCAGTTGGCGACGCACCCGGTCACGCAGCTCCCGGGTGGCGGCGCGGCTGAAGGTGATCAACAACATCTCGTCCAGGGTGGCGTGACCCTCGGCCAGGTAGCGGGTCACCAGACCGGCCAGCGTGAACGTCTTACCGGTGCCGGCGCTGGCCTCCAGCACCGTGGTGGTGCCGCGGGCCGGCAGCGGGCCCAGCAGATCGAAGCGTTCCATCAGCGCATCCGCCGTTCCGCGCGCAGCAACGGCAGCCACAGCCGGGCGGCCAGCGCGCCCAGTCGGGTGTCCTCGCCGCCGAACTCCTCGCCCGGGCGTGGTGGGGTCTGCAGCACGTCGAACGGCGCGTGCGGTCCCCACACCCGCACGCTGGCGGGTTCGGCGTTCTCACCGGGATAGCGCTGGGTGGCCCATTTACTGCTCGCATACGACACCGGGTCGCGCCCGGCGTGACGCTTCTCGGCCCACGCGTACGACGTCTTGATCGGCAGTGGCAGCGGTTCGCATCGCCCCATGTCATAGAGCCACACCAGCTCCCGCAATGTTTCGACCGGGTCGGGTGGCGGCCCGAGCACCCGCTGCCGGGCGCGCTCGCCGCCTCGGTCGCGGCCGATGCAGCGGGCGGTCCACTCGACGTCGGGACGCTGGGCGGCCAACGCCACCAGCGGAATCCAGGCCTGCAACAGATGGGTGTCCCGCAGTTTGGAGTAGTTGACCGACACCGTGGTGGCATCGAACACCGGGGTGACGGTACCGGTCAGCCGGCGCCCACCTCCGAGATCCAGATCGATGTCAAAAGTCGCCGGAGCGCCTTGGCGATGCTCCAAGGCCGCGGCCGCCAGGTACATGACCCGGTCCCGGATCTGTTTGGCGGTGCGCCAGCCCAGTTGCCCGGGTGGTAGGCTGCCGCGCCGCCACTCAGCCGCGATGGCATTGGCCGGGTCGGTGCCCAGCAGCATGTCGTGCAGCATTCGGTTGCCCACCGCCCACTCGCCCAGCGCGTCGATCTCGACCGGCATACCGTCTTCGACCTCGTCGACCTCCCACGGCAGGGTGTAGTTCAGCGCACTGAAAAAGCCCTTGACCGGGTCCTTGAAGAACTTGAGCAGGTCGACGAGCGCGACGTCTGCCGGCGGCGGTGCGGGAAGCGGGTCGGTGATGAACGCCCGTGCAGCACAACGGATTCCGGCGGCGGTTCGGGCGGCCAGCGGCACGGTCGGGTCGAAGGTGAACGGCACATCGGGGATCAGCCGGCCGGGTTCGACGTTCTTGACGTCGAACGGCTGCAGCGGATGCTCCACAACAAGCTGCGCGCGCACCGGTTCGGGGGTGGTCTGATCCAGCGCATCGAGCAACTCGGCCAACGGGACGGCGGGCGGGCGGGGGTGGCCGCTGTGTTCGTCGGCGCCGGTGTAGGTGATCACCAGCTTGTCGGTGGCCGCGGTGATCGCATCCAGCAGCAATTGCCGGTCTTCGGAACGGATGTCACGTTCCCCGGTCATCGGGCGCCGCGCCAGCACGTCGTCGCCGTCGGGCAGGTCCAGCCGGGGGAACACCCCGTCGTCCACGCCCAGCAGGCACACCACCCGGTGTGGCACCGACCGCATCGGCACCATGGTGCACACCGTCAGCGTGCCGGTGCGGAAGTTGGCCCGGGTCGGCCGCCCGGCCAGATGCCCGGCCATCAGCACGCGCACATCGGGTAGCCGCAGGGCGGTGTCGCTGCGGGCCGCGGCGTCGTCGAGCACCTGCGCCAACTCCCGTTGCAGATGCGCGCTCTGCCAGGCATCGGTGCCGGCATCGGCCAGCTCGGCGACCCCGTCGCGCAGCGCGGTGATCCACTCCGCCAGCGGGCGCGTGCCCTCCAACTTCTCGACCGCCGACTGCAACCGGGCCACGAACTCGGCCAGTTTCCCGGCCAGCTCCACCTGACTGCTGCCGACGTCGTCGAGGGGGAGCGCGGTGCCCAGCCAGGCCTGCGAATCATCGGACATCGCCACCCCGGTCAAGATGCGGTCCAGGCCGAATCTCCAGGTGTTGTGCACGATGTGCGACAGCCCGTAGCGCTCGCGGGTGTGTGGGTCAAAACCCCAGCGGATGTTGGCGGTACGCACCCAGGTGGTGATCTGGGCCAGATCGTTGTCGGTGAAGCCGAACCGCGCCCGTACCGGGTCGGCGTGGGCGAGGTTGAGCACGGCGGTGGCGGTGGCGCGGCTGCCGGCGATCTCCAGCAGTTCGGCGGCCACCGCGAGCAGCGGATTGGTCTGGGTCAGTGCCCTGTCGGCGAGCTGCACCCGCAACCGATGCGCCGGGTGGGTGTCGCCGGCGAGCTCGCCCAGACCGAAATCGGCGACGATCAACGGCGCATAGGTTTCGATGTCGGGGCACATCACCACGATGTCGCGGGGCTCCAGCGTCGGATCGTCGTGCAGCAGCCCCAGCAGGACTTCGCGCAGCACGTCGACCTGCCGGGCCGGGCTGTGGCAGCTGTGCACTTGCACCGAGCGGTCTGATGCGGCGTGGTGGCGGCCCGTTGGGCGCAGCTCGTTGGCGCCCAGATCGGATTGCAGCCAACCCAGCAGGGTGTCCGGCGGCGTTGCGGCATTAAGGAATTCATCACTGTCGGGCGCGGCGGGCAGGCCGCGTTGCAGCTCGCGCAGATCGCGGCCCAGCGTCTCCAGCAGCGGATGGTGGGCGTGGTGGCGGGTGTCGTCCTCGGTGCGCGGTACGGCGCCGTGCACGTCGCCGAGCGAGCGCCACAGCGCATCGGAGGGATGCGGCAACCACAGGTGCAGGTCGTGATGAGTGGCCAGCGCGTCCAGCAACTCGATGTCGGTGCACGCCAACCGGGTGTGCCCGAACAACGACAGCCGGGCCGGCAGCGTCTCGGTCGGCGCTCGGCGCAGACGCGCGACGGTATCGCGGTGCCGAACGGGTGGGGGATCGATACCGATGGCGGCCACCAACGCCCGCCACAGCGGCGGCTGCCAGGCCAGGTCCTCATGCAATTCACCGGTCTCGCCGGCGCTCCAGTCGACCAGCAACTGCGGGCGCTGCCGGGCATAGGAGGCGAACAGTCCGGCCAGCCGGCGCGCCACCGCATAGCGCCGGCCGCGCCGCAGCTCACCTTCTCCGCTGGAGTCGGCGTGGCCCAAATGCGTTGCCAGCGTGGCGCACCAGGGCTCGGCCAGGTTCGCGTCGATCACCGCCAACAGCGGCCAGGTCATGGCATCCGGGGACCACGGATCGTCGTCGCCGGCGCCGGTGATCTCGGCGATGAGCGAGATCGGGTTGCGAAACTCCACGCCCGCGCAGACCCCGTCGCCGCCGGGACCGGCACCCAACACATGCGACAGACGTTGGGACAGCCAGCGCTCGACCCCGCGCGCCGGCACCAGCACCAGCTCCTGGGCGAACGGGTCGGCCGGCGGCGTCGCCAACAGTGCACCGAGGCCGTCGGCGAGGACGTCGGTGCGCTCGGCGCGGTGCAGGTGCAGTCCCATCGCGGCCACCATAAACCGCGGCCCCGACGCGTGGGCTGAACCATCGGCCGTCCGCGTTCGTGATGCCTCACATGAGGATCTACACGTTGGTACTGGCCGCTGTCGCCGCACTGGTTGTCGGGCTGGCCGCCTCACCGGCCGCCACCGCCGCAGATGACCGGTTGCAGTTCACCACCACGACCATTGACGGGACCCCCTTCAACGGCGCCAGCCTGCAGGGCAAACCCGTAGTGCTGTGGTTCTGGCGGCCGAGTTGTCCGTTCTGCAACGCCGAAGCGCCGTCGGTGAGCCAAGTCGCGGCCGCCAACCCCCGGGTGACCTTCGTCGGAGTCGCGGGCCGCTCCGATGTGGCGTCGATGCAGGCCTTCGTCGCCAAGTACCACCTGAACTTCACCAACCTCAACGACGCCGACGGCTCGATCTGGACCCGATTCGGAGTGCCGTGGCAGCCCGCCTACGTATTCGAGCGCTCCGACGGCACCTCGACCTTCGTGAACAACCCCACCTCGGCGATGTCGCAACAGGAGTTGTCCGACCGGGTCGCGGCGCTGACCTAGGTGAACCAGAACCTGCCCGCGCTGGCCTTCGCCGCAGGGTTGGTGGCGGCCCTGAATCCGTGCGGGTTCGCGCTGCTGCCCGCCTACCTGGCATTGGTGGTGCGTGGCGAGCGGACCGGCGGGCGGCAGGCGGTGGGCCGCGCGCTGGCGGCCACCGCGGCGATGACCCTGGGCTTTCTGGCGGTGTTCGGCGTCTTCGGGCTGCTCACCGTCACGGCGGCCGCACGGGCGCAGCGCTACCTGCCCTATGCCACGGTGGTGATCGGGGTGGTGCTGGTGGCCCTTGGGTTTTGGCTGCTGGCGGGCGGCCGACTCGCGGTTGGATCGTTCGGCGGACGATGGGCGCCCACCGCCCGGATCGGGTCGATGCTCGGCTACGGGGTGGGCTACGCGTGCGCGTCGCTGGGCTGCACGATCGGCCCGTTCCTGGCGGTCACCGGGGCGGCCTTGCGCGGTGGCCGCGACGCGGTGACGGTCTATCTGGCATATGCGGCCGGGTTCGGCCTACTGGTCGGGGTGCTCGCGATCGCGGTGGCGCTGGCCCGCTCCGCGCTGATCGCCAAGATACGGCGAATCACCCGCTACGCGAGCCGGATCAGCGGGGCACTGCTGGTGGCCGTGGGACTCTACGTCGGCTACTACGGCTACTACGAAGTTCGCCTGTTCCAGGGCGACGCCAGCGTGGGCGATCCGGTGCTGGCCGCGGCGGGACGGCTCCAGGGCACGCTCGCCGGGTGGGTGCACCAGCACGGCGCCTGGCCGTGGCTGGCGGTGTTGGCGATCGTCCTGGTGGGAGCCCTGTTACGTGCTCGCCGCCCCGGTCGTTGACACTCCACCCGCCGGTCACCCTCGTAGGCTGGAAACCGTGAAAGCGATCAGTTGCAGCAACAGCGAACTCGAGCTCGTCGAACTACCTACCCCCGTCCCGGCCAGAGGCCAGCTCCTCATCGACGTGCTGCGGTGCGGTATCTGCGGATCTGATCTGCACGCACGCCAGCACTGCGACGAGGTCGCCGATGTCATGGCCGCGACCGGATACGACGGCTTCATGCGCTCGGATCAGCAGGTGGTGCTCGGGCACGAAGTCTGCGGCGAAGTACTCGACCACGGTCCCCGTACTCGAAAGGCGCCGCGCCCCGGCACCCGAGTAGTCGCACTACCGCTGTTGCGGCGCGGTGACGCTGTCCATGCGATCGGGTTGTCGGAATCGGCGCCGGGCGGCTACGCCGAGCAGATGCTCGTCGAGCAGTCGCTGACCCTGCCCATTCCCAACGGCCTGTCGGTGGACGCGGCCGCACTCACCGAACCGATGGCGGTCGCCTGGCATGCCGTGCGACGCGGCGAGGTGCGCAAGCGCGACGTGGCGATCGTGATCGGCTGCGGACCGATCGGCCTGGCGGTGGTGTGCATGCTCAAAGCCCGCGGTGTGCGCACGGTGATCGCCAGCGACTTCTCGCCCGGCCGCCGCGCGCTGGCCACCCGATGCGGCGCCGACATCGTCGTCGACCCGGCACACGATTCGCCCTATGCCGCGGCCGCGGGCCACGGCCACCTGGAGAAGGCGCCGGATGCGCTGGGCTTGGCGGTGGGCACCGTCGAAAAGCTGTACAAGGCACGGTTGCCCTGGTGGCATGTCTGGCGGGCCGCCGAAGCCGTCGGCGCCGCCACACCCAACCGCCCGGTGATCTTCGAGTGCGTCGGGGTGCCCGGTGTCATCGACGGCATCATCGCCGGCGCGCCCCTGTTCTCCCGGGTGGTCGTGGTCGGCGTCTGCATGGGAACCGACGCGATCCGGCCGGCGATCGCGATCAACAAGGAAGCCGACCTTCGGTTCGTATTGGGATACACACCAATGGAATTCCGAGACACCCTGCACATGATCGCCGAGGGGAAGGTCGACGTCTCGCCGTTGATCACCGGCACCGTCGGACTGGGCGGGGTGGCGAACGCGTTCGACGCGCTGGCGGACCCGGCCCGGCATGCCAAGGTTCTGATCGATCCCAAAAGCCCGGTGCTGGCGGTCCAGGGGTGACGGCGGGCATCAAGCGCATCGCGATCAGCACTGGTGGCGGTGACGCACCAGGTCTCAACGCCGTCGTCTACGCCGCCACCCTGGCCGCCCAAAGACGAGGCTGGGACGTGGTCGGGATCCGCGACGGCTACAACGGGCTGCTGCTGGGCGACGACTATCCCGATGGCGGTCTGATCGAGCTGAACCGTAACCGGGTGCGCGGCATCATCCACCAGGGCGGCACCATCTTGGGCAGCACCAACCGCGGCAACCCGATCGCCTACCCGGTGCAGCAGCCCGACGGCAGCTGGAGAGAACAGGACCGCACCGACGAGCTGCTCGAGCGCTTCGCAGAGCACGAGATCGATGCGTTGATCACCATCGGGGGCGACGGGTCCCTGGCGATCGGCCACCACCTGCACCAGGCTGGGCTGCGGCTGGTCGGGGTGCCCAAGACCATCGACAACGACCTGGAGGGCACGGCGGCGACGTTCGGTTTCGACAGTGCGGTCGATTTCGCCTCCGAGTGCATCGATCGGTTGTTTCCCACCGCGACCTCGCACAGCCGGATCATCGTGGTGGAGGTGATGGGCCGCTACGCCGGCTGGATCGCGCTGCATGCCGGGCTGGCGTCCGGGGTGCACGCCATCTTGCTTCCGGAGATCCCGTATCGGCTCGAGCCGGTGGCCGAGCTGATCAACCAACGCGCGCAACGTGGTTCGACCTACTCCATTATCTGCGTGGCCGAAGGCGCCAAGCCGGTAGGCGGCGAGCTCACCGTGGCGGGCAAGGCGGTGGGTCAGGCCGAACGCCTGGGCGGCGTGGGCGCCAAGGTTGCCGCTGAACTCGAGGCGCTCACCGGGCGCGAGTCGCGTGCCGTGGTGCTGGGGCATCTGTTACGCGGCGGTTCGCCGTCGTCGGTGGACCGGCTGCTGGGGCTGCGGTTCGGCGCTGCGGCGGTGCGGGCCCTCGACGAGGGGCGCAGCGGGGTGATGGTGGCGCTCAACCCGCCGACGGTGGATTACGTGCCGTTGGCCGAAGCTACCCGCCGACAGAAAACCGTTCCAGTGGACTGTGATTCGATCGAGACAGCGCGCGATCTCGGGATCAGGTTCGGCGACGAGAGCCTGCACGATGACTGAGGCGCCACGCCATCGCGGCGACTACGGCATCGACGGATCGTTTCACCGGGTCTCGCTGGGCGGGCAGCTCGCCGCTTTGGCGATCGGGTCCGCCGCGCTGGCGATCTACGGCGGCATCGCCCTGGCCCGCGGTCCACTGTGGCCCGGCGCGGCGGCGTTGGTCCTCGACGCCGCCGTCCTGACCCAGGTCGGGCTGTATTGGCATGCGACGCGGGCCGGCAAGTTCAAGGTGTGGGACGACGTACTCGATGGGCTGCGCCTGCGCGGCGACGAAACCGTGCTCGACATGGGATGCGGTCGAGGTGCGGTGTTGTGCGCCGCGGCCAAGCGGCTGCCCGACGGCCGTGCGATCGGAGTCGACCTGTGGCAGGCCGATCAGACCGACAACTCAGCTGATGCCACCCGGGCCAACGCCGCCCTGGAAGGCGTCGCCGACCGGATCGAGGTGAGCACCGGCGACATGACCGCGCTGCCGCTGCCCGACGCCAGCGTCGACCTGGTGGTGTCCAACCTGGCGATCCACAACATCGGGTCTCGCGAGGGCCGCCGGCGTGCGCTGGCGGAGGCGGCCCGGGTGCTGCGGCCCGGAGGCCGGTTGGCCATCGCCGATCTGTGGGAGATCCGCCGCCACGCCGCCCAACTGCGTGAAATGGGTTGGCGTGACGTGACATGGCGCAACCTGGGCTGGCGAATGTGGTACGGCGGGCCGTGGACTTCGACCCGGCTGGTCACCGCGACGAAGCCGGGCTGAGCGCCGGGATCGGTCACGTCCGTCTCAGGCGTCACGCGGGAGCGGGGGTGTGGTGTGTGCCCGGCTCCGAGCGACAAGCGACGTTATGTCAGGCCGTGGCGGGGTGCTGGTGGAGAATCGCGCCTCGGCGAGCGCAATGCGAGTTGACATAACCGGCGTTGTCGCTCAGAGGCGGGCGCATGCCCACATCCTCCGTGCTGTGACTGGTGGGTATGTGACGGGTGGGTCTGTGGCAGGTGGGTCTGTGACGGATGGGCCTGTGGCAGGTGGGTATGTGACGGGTGGGTCTGTGACGGGTGGGTCTGTGGCAGGTGGGGCAGTGCGCTATCGGACTCAGTACGCGACGGTAAACCCGTGCCGCAGCACCAGATCCGCGGTCACCTCCGGGCGCTCCGCGAGCGGCCAGCACTCCACCGCGAATGCACCGACATCGAAGAACGCATAGTTGACCGAAGTCTCCGGGGTGGTGCGCGAACGATAGACGATCGCATCCGGGCATTCGTCGGGCTCGGGCCACCAGCGCCGCACGGCATCTGCCAGGTGCTGGCAGGTGGCCCACACCGCGTCGTGCTGGCCGGTGCTGATCTGGTCGTCGACGCCCAGGGCATCCAGGTTGCGCTCGGTGCGCAGATCGAGCACCCGCAGGTGTCGGGCGGCGGACAGCCGCACCAGATGGTGGCGGGCGTGATCGCCGGGGATCATCAATCCGGTCAGTCGGTAGCGTTCCCGGAACGCGCCGACGAGATCGGTCGCCGCGTAGCGGGTGCGAAACCCGCCGGACGGGGGATCGAAGCGATAGCGCGGCTGACCGAAGCCGCCCCAGGTCCACTGGCCGGGGGGCTCGGCGTCGAGTCGCCACAGCTGTGAGCCGGCGGCGATGCGCCGGCGGCGCAGCCCGCTGGGCCGGGCATCGGGCAGCGGTGCCCGATAGCCGGCCGGGAGTTCAGGCACCGAGCGAGGTGAGCAGTCGACGCGCGGCGGGCGCCGTCTCGCCGTGGCGCAGCGCCTCGGCGATCGAGAAACCGCCCAGTTCGTCATGGGTGAGCCGCATGATGCGGTCCGCGGCCAGCGGGTCGGTGGTGAACCGGCCCAGCAGCTCCAGGATCTCGGTCAGCTCCGGGCGCAGCCGGGCGTCATCGAATTGCCAGGCCGGAAACCAGGTCTGGTTGCCGATGGCCGCGCCGATGAGCTTGCCGCGGCTGCGCAGCCGGTGCACCGCCTGCGGTGTGCCCAACCGCAGGAGGTCTTGGACCTTCGGCGTGGGCAGCGCCCCGGCGACGAAGTCGTCGACGAGGGCAGCGCGGCGCTGGTCGTTCAGGGCGTGGGCGGCGATACGCTCCAACGTGCCCTGAGGGGCGGTGGGCGCCTCCAGGAGCGCGTCGAGGACAAGGGCGAACCCGGCGTCGGTGCGGGCGCGTTCGGCGACCTGGCGGGCGATCGGGGCGACGGCGGTGGGCATGCGCCCATGCTACCCGCCGCTGCCCGAGATTGAAACAATCGAAACAATTATTCGGGGGCGGACCGGTGCCGGCGCCGCAGCGCTCGCCAGCCCAGTGCGCCGGCCACCAGCGCGACGATCGCGCCCAGCAGCGGCCAAACACCCAGCGCGTCGACCTGATCGGCCAGCCAGGACTGCACCGCACCCGCGGCACCGACCACCGGATCATGAGCGTCGCCCTCGGCGAAGTACAACCGGATCTCGTAGTAGCCGTAATAGCTGACGTACAGCCCGGTGAGCAACACGATCACCCCGGCGACGCGTCCCACATACGGCAGCACGCGCCGCAACGCGGAGCTGGCGGCAGAACCCGCCACCGCCACCGCCAGCGCCGCAACGCCGACGGTGATGCTCATGCCCACGGCATAGGCGATGAACGCCAGCACGCCCGCCACCGTCGAACCCTGCCGAAACGTGGTGCTGATCACCGCCAGAAACGGAGCGATCGTGCAGGACAGTGACGCCATGGCGTAGCCGACGCCGTAGCCGTACATCGACCCCAGCCGTGCCGTGGGTATCCCGCCCGCCCTACCGGGCAGCAACAGCGGGATCTCGCGGCCGGCCAACAACCAGACGCCCGTGGACAGCAGCGCCACGCCGATCACCACAGTGGCGAACGGCAGATACTTCTGTGCCGAAGCGATCAACGGCGAGACAGCCAATCCGAAGATCCCGAACACCGTCAGAAATCCGGTGGCCATCACCATGGTCGCCAGCGCTGCCCGGGCCAGGGCGACCGGTCGTGAGGTATCTCGGCTGGCGGCGATAACCAGGCCCAGATAGCCGGGAAGAAACGCGAAACCACACGGGTTCAGCGCCGCCACCAGCCCGGCCCCCAGGGCAAAACTGAGTGCGGCGGTGTCGATCACGAACCGGTCAGGGCCTGTAGGCGCCTGTTCAGCTCGGCCTCGGCCAGCGAGCCCGTCACCACCTCGACGTGCCCGTCGGGCTTGATGAAGGCGTACGCCGGCTGCCGGGTGACCCCGAACCGGGCCCACACCGCCGCGTCGGTGTCGGCCAACTCGGTGAACTCGTCGACGCCGTACCTGTCGACGAACGCCCGTAACGCGTCCAGCCGGTCCTGCGCGCCCACGCCGACGAAGGTCACCTTGGGGTGCGCGGCGGCCAGTCGAGCGACCATCGGTGCATCCCGTTGGCACAGCGGACACCACGGCGCCCAGAACCACAACACGGCCGGTCTGCCGACCAGGCTCGCACCGGAAAATGGTCGGCCATCGAGGGTTTGGGCGGCGAAATCAAGTTGGGTGTTCTCGGCCCGGGTTTGCGATCCGCAGCCGAAGAGCAGCACCGCTATCGCCGCTACAGCCATGAGCAGTACGACCGATTGGCGACGCCCAGAGGCCTTGTCTTGCGGCATACCGGCGAGTATGCCACCGCAACCTGCGGGGCTAAGGTGCTGCCATGGCACGCGGACGCCTGGAGCACACCGCCTTCATCGCTGCGCCGCCCGAGACCGTCGCGGCGTTTCTGGCCGATCTGGTCAACTACGAAGCCGTGCACCCGATGCTGGTGCACGTCCGCCAGGTTCCCGGCGGCGCCGACGGCGTCACCCGATACCTGGCTCCGCATCGTATGCGCCTCTACGGAATACCGATCCGGTTCACCTGCCGGGTGGACCTGCGCACCAGCGCGCCCGGCGAGATCCGCACCCACACCCGGCAGCGGCCCGGCATCGAGATGTGGTCCACCATGACGGTGCACCCGCACGGTGGGGGCACCAGACTGCACGAACTGGTCGACATCAGCGCCCCACGGTTGTTGATGAAGACCGTGCTGCGCGACGGCGGCAGCTCGCACGCCGCGATGTGGGACAACCTGCGTAGCTATTTCGAACAGTGAGCGAGGCGGGCATGCTGGATGCCATGAACCGAAGCCAGATCACCGAGCAGATCATCGCCGCCCGCCTCGCCAAGGGACTGACCTGGCAGGAGCTGGCCGACGCAATCGACAAGCCGGTCGTGTGGACCACCTCGGCACTGCTGGGCTCACATCCCATTCCCGCCGAAGCGGCCAAGACCCTCGCGAGCCTGCTCGGACTGGACCCCGAGGTGGTGCCGGTACTGGCCGCGGTACCGATGCGCGGCGGGCTCACTGGACCGCCCACCGACCCGACCATCTACCGGCTTTATGAAGCGGTGGGCGTGTACGGCCCGGCGATCAAAGAGCTGATTCACGAGCAGTTCGGCGACGGCATCATGAGCGCCATCAACTTCAGCATGGACATCGAGCGCAAGCCCCATCCGGGCGGCGACCGAGTGGTGATCACTTTCGACGGTAAATTCCTTCCCTACGAATGGAATTCAGCGGACTGAGCGCCGGTCGATGGCTACTCGTCGAGCCCGCGACACCGACCCGCTGACCGCCGACCTGGTGCTGTCCGGCGGGGGAGTGCGCTTCATCGGGCTGGTCGGAGCGGTGGTCGCCCTGATGGAGGCCGGCTACTCGGTACAGCGCATCTCCGGGGTGTCCGGCGGTTCGGTGGTGGGCACGATTCTGGCCGCCGCGGCCCAGGGCGACCAGCTGACCGCGGCGCAGGTCAAAGACCTGGCGCTGTCGGTACCGCTGCACACCTGGCGCGACGCGGGGCCGATCCCGCTGGTCGGACCGGTGTGGGGGTTCCTGCGCGACAACGCCCTCTATCGCGGCGACGTCGCCTACGAGTGGATCCGCAGCGAGCTGGCGAACCTGGGAGTGCGCACCTGGGGAGATCTGGGCTACCACGCCGACAACCTGCTGCCCGAGCGGCGCTACCGCGCCGTGGTCACCGTCACCGACGTGACGACCGGGCAGCTGGCGCGGCTGCCGTGGGACTACCGGCGGCTCTATGGGCTCGATCCCGATGAGCAGTCCGTCGCCGACGCGGTGCGCGCTTCGATGGCGGTGCCCTTCTTCTACCGCCCGGTGACGCTGACCAGCGCCAGCGGGCTGCGATCCACCCTGGTCGACGGTGGGGTGCTGTCGAACTTCCCGATCTACACCTTCGACCGGCTCGACGGCCGAGCACCGTTGTGGCCCACGTTCGGGGTCACGGTCGTCCCGGAGATATCCGACGGGATCGGTGCCATGGTTCCGGTGCTGCGGCCGCTGCGACTGTTCGGGCAGTCACTGCTGCTGGAGAACCTGATCAGCACCATGCTGGTCGGCCACGACCAGACTTACCTGAACCAGCCGTGGGTCAGTGTGCGGGCCATCAAGGTCAACTCCACCGACGTCAGCGTGCTGGACTTCGACATCTCCCGGGAGCGGCTGGAGAAGCTCTACGACAACGGCTACGCCGCGGCCAGCGAGTTCCTGTCGAGCTGGGACTGGCCGGCTTACCTGCAGCGGTTTCGGGCGTCGCACTACCCCAGCACGGGCGCAGCCGAGGACACCGCCGAAAGTGACTGAAGCCGGGATCCGTGCGGTGGGCTCAGCTGCGATGCTTGCCTAACTCCGCGCTGGGGTCGCCGAGCCGCACCGTGATGTCGGTGCTGCCGGACGCCTCCAGTTGCTCGCGACCGCGCAACCGGTCCTGGATCTCACGCGCCGCACCGTTGATCCGCTCGATCTCGCCGCGGAACACGTCCGGGCGGGTCTCCTTGCTGGCGTAGTGGAAGTAACTGAGCAGACTGCGCAGCAGCTCCAGTTTCTGCTTCTCGCGCTTGGCCAGGTCGTGGGTGGTCATCAACTCGACCCGCCGCACCGGGGGCAGGTCACCCCAGTCGAGGACCACCTTGTTCTCGTACCGAGGCTGCTTGCCCCGCCGCCCGAACCAGCCCTTGGGCTCGTCGGGGCTGTCGGCGTAGCTGATCGTCCCGGTGAACCGCGACTCGATGCCCTCGCCGAGCTCGGCTCGGTCGATCGCGGAGTCCCACACCGTTCGCCATTCCTGGTTCGGCGCCAGCACCGTCAGTTCTTCGGGCAGTTGCAGCGCGACGACGTCGGCGTAGCCGTCCGAGGCGGTTTCGTAGCGGGCCACCGTCGGTGGCTGGTCGAACGCGAACCGGATGTCGTAGGCCGCGGTCTTGCCGAAGTTGCGGACCACCAGTTCGATGACGTGCCAATCGGCGGCGTGCGGCTCCATGAACATCGCCACGTGCGGCCGGGTCTGTTCGGCTGCCAACCGGCGGTTGCGCTGCAGTTGACGGTTCAAATAGAACAGCGCCAGCACGGTGATCCCGATGGCCAGCCAGGCGGCCCAGGCCAGCCAGGCATCCGCGCCCGCGTGCGCGACGTCATACAAGCGGTCCTCAACTGATCCCATCAGCCATCCCCTCATCCGCCCATCAGCATGCGCCACCGGTCCAGGCTTCCGGCGCTGAATACGTAGTTGGATCGCTTGACCTCGGAAAGTGCCGCGCTCGGGTCGGCCGAATACCAGTGGCCGGGGAACACGGTCGGGTCACCCGGCAGGGCGGCCAACTGCTGCAGGCTGCGGTACATCTCGTCGGAGTCGCCGCCCGGAAAGTCGGTGCGGCCGCAGCCCTCCAGGAAGAGAGTGTCGCCGGCCACCAGCCGGCCATCGAGCAGGAAGCATTGGCTGCCCGGCGTGTGGCCGGGGGTGTGCAGCAGCTCGATGTCGATGGCGCCGACGCTGACCTTGTCGCCGTGTTCGTGCGAGGTCAGATCCGACAGCGGAATTTCGGTGACCCGCGAAACCCACTGCGCTTCATGGGTATTCACGTGCACCGGAACGCTGGCCCGTTCCAGCAGCTCGGCCAGCCCCTTGAGCTCGAAACCCATCATCTTGCCGCCGACGTGATCGGGGTGGTGATGGGTGACCAGTACGCCCGACAGGTGCATCCCGTCGGCCTCGAGCGTGTCGAGCAGATCGCCGGCGGCATACGCCGGGTCGACCACGACGGCGTCGCCGGTCTGCCGGTCGCCGATGAGGTAGGCAAAGTTGCGCATCTGGGCGGCCATCGGGTCGCCGGCCGCGAAATCGCGTCCGGAGAGCAGCTGGCGGAAGTACAGCCGGTCGGAATCGGGCACGCCCTTCAGCCTAAAGCAGCGGGGGCCGGTCGATTGCGAGCGCGGCGAAGCCGGGCGATGCAGGTCGCCGCCAAGCGGGCCGGGCCTGCCCTGACACAGGTTCTGTCGTCGCGGTTTGGTGACCTCGTGGCCGAGGTTGTAACCTTCTACAGGCTTGCAGCGCCCGAAAGGGTTGCTGTGGGTGACCGCCCCCTTAGCTCAGTCGGCAGAGCGTTTCCATGGTAAGGAAAAGGTCAACGGTTCGATTCCGTTAGGGGGCTCGGTGGACGCCAGTCGGTGCGCCGACTAGCGCCGATCGGGGCGGTGTAGCTCAGCTGGTTAGAGCGCACGACTCATAATCGTGAGGTCGGGAGATCGAGCCTCCCCACCGCTACTGCAAGCAATTCGACATGTGAAGAAGGACGACAGACGTGGCCTCCAGTACTGATGTGCGGCCGAAGATCACCTTGGCCTGTGAGGTGTGCAAGCACCGCAACTACATCACCAAGAAGAACCGCCGTAACGACCCCGACCGGCTGGAGCTGAAGAAATTCTGCCCCAACTGCGGCAAGCACGAGTCGCACCGCGAATCTCGCTAAGCAGGCCGAGCCATGTCGTTGGCCGACCGCCTCGCTGGGGCGCACTACCGCTATCCCGACCACTACGACGTGGAACGGGAGAAAATCCGCGAGTACGCCCGTGCGGTCAAGGCGGTGGACCCCGCCAGCCTGGACCTGCGAGCGGCAGCGGATCTCGGTTACGACGGGCTGGTGGCCTCGCTGACCTTCATCTCGGTGTTCGGGCACATGGCCATTTCGGGTTTCTTCGAGCATTGCGGTGTCACCACCGACGACGCTCAGATCGTCCAGGTCGACCAGAAGATCGAGTTTCACCAAGCGATCAAGGAAGGTGACCGGCTGTTTTGCGACGTGTCGGTCGAATCCGTTCGCCGCGCACACGGCACCGACATCATCGTCACTCAACAGGTGGTCACCAACCACGCCGGCGAGATCGTGCAGAAGACATATACGACACTGGCGGGCCGCGCCGGCGAGGGAGATAAGGGTTTCACCGATGGCGTTGCGTGAGTTCAGTTCGGTCAAGGTCGGCGACCAGCTGCCCGAGCGGGTCATCCCGCTGTCGCGGCAGGATCTGGTCAACTACGCGGGCGTGTCCGGCGACCTGAACCCGATTCACTGGGACGACGAGATCGCCCAGCAGGTGGGCCTGGACACCGCTATCGCCCACGGCATGCTGACCATGGGCCTCGGCGGCGGCTACGTCACGTCGTGGGTGGGGGACCCGGGCGCCGTGACCGAGTACAACGTGCGTTTCACCTCTGTGGTGCCGGTGCCCAACGATGGCAAGGGTGCGGAGATCACCTTCAGCGGCCGGGTGAAGTCTGTCGACGCCGAGTCGAAGACGGTGACCATTGCGCTCACCGCCACCACTGGGGGCAAGAAGATCTTCGGGCGGGCGGTCGCGTCCGCGAAGCTGGCTTAGAGGAACGCGCTGCGATGGCGATCAAGACTGACATCAGGGGGATGATCTGGCGTTACCCGGAGTCGTTCGTGGTGGGCCGCGAGAAGATTCGCGAGTTCGCCCGGTCCATCAAGGCCGAGGATCCCGCCCACTACGACGAGGCGGAAGCCGCCAAGCTGGGCCACGACTCGCTGCTGGCACCGCCGACGTTCGTGGCGATTCTGGCGAAGCTGGTGCAGTCCGATTTCTTCCGTCACGTCGACACCGGCTACACCACCATGCAAATGGTCCAGGTGGACCAGGGCTTCAAATACCTCAAGCCGATCAAGGCCGGCGACACCCTGTACGCCCGGATGGAGATTGCCTCGGTAGTGGAGCGTTTCGGTGCCGACATCGTCACCACCCGCAATATCTTGACCAACCAGGACGGTGAGGTAGTGCTCGAAGCCTTCACCACGATGATGGGTCACGACGGCGATGATTCGGTCAACCTCCGATGGGACGCCGAATCCGGTCAGGTCGTCCGAACAGCCTGATTAGTAACTGGCCGCAGCGGCGAGGTACACTCGGACCTCGGGGTTTTCCCAGCATTAGCGCGCTTTCCGTGAGGCGAACGGGGGGCGCGCGAATTGTGTGAGCCGGAGACGGCGCACGGGTAAGGCTTCCGAACCCGCAGGGTTGGTACGCCAACCGCGAAGGGGCGTAGCTCAACTGGCAGAGCAGCGGTCTCCAAAACCGCAGGTTGCAGGTTCAAGTCCTGTCGCCCCTGCTGACGTGCCATGGTGGACACTGGACACCATGCGCGGTACGGCAATGAGGTAAGCGCGAACAACGAAGGAGCATGCGGTGACCGACGAGCTCGACCGTCCCGACGCCGCAGCCGACGGCGATAGCGATGCCGAATCCGGCAGCAGCAGTCGCACGGCCGTGGTGAGCAGGCAGGTCGGCGACCCGCTGCGGCCCACCGGCAAGCGTTCGCGGCGTCGTGGTGCCGGTGACGGCGGCGACGACGTGGAGTCCACGGCTACCGAATTGGACGCGGAAGACGCCGCGGACGCCGCAAAGGCCAAGAAGAAGGCGAAGAAGAAGGCCGAAGGGCCTTCCCGCAACCCGTTCGTCTTCGTTCTGAATTTCCTCAAGCAGGTCGTCGGCGAACTTCGCAAGGTGATCTGGCCGAACCGCAAGCAGATGGTCACCTACACCGCGGTGGTGCTGGCCTTCCTGGTCTTCATGGTGGCGTTGGTCGCCGGGGCAGACTACGGATTCGCTCGGCTGGTGCTGCTGGTGTTCGGCGAGTGAAGTTATAGGAAGGACTGACAACCGTGACTACCTTCGACGGCGACACGCCCGCGGGCGAGCCGGTCGACGTGGCGGAGGCCGCTGAGGTTCCCGCTGAGGACTCCGCGGTGGAGGCCACCGAGTCCGCCGAGGCTGACGCTCCCGAGGCCACTGAGGCCACCGAGGCGGCCCCGGACGAGCCGGCTGAGGAACTCGACCCCGCGGTGGCGCTGAAAGCCGAACTGCGCTCCAAGCCGGGCGACTGGTACGTCATCCACTCCTACGCCGGGTACGAGAACAAGGTGAAAGCCAACCTCGAGACCCGCGTGCAGAACCTCGACGTCGGCGACTACATCTTCCAGGTGGAAGTGCCCACCGAAGAGGTCACCGAGATCAAGAATGGCCAGCGCAAGCAGGTCAACCGCAAGGTGCTGCCGGGCTACATCCTGGTCCGAATGGACCTGACCGACGACTCCTGGTCTGCGGTGCGCAACACCCCGGGCGTCACCGGATTCGTCGGCGCCACCTCGCGGCCGACCTCGCTGCCGCTGGACGACGTGGTCAAGTTCCTGCTGCCGCAGGGTGCGGCGAAGAAGCAGGCCCGTGGCACAGCGAGCGCCGCGGCGGCCGCCTCTGAGGGCGGTCTGGAGCGGCCGGTCATCGAGGTCGATTACGAGGTTGGCGAGTCGGTCACCGTCATGGACGGCCCGTTCGCCACGCTGCCCGCCTCGATCAGCGAGGTCAACGCCGAGCAGCAGAAGCTCAAGGTGCTGGTGTCCATCTTCGGTCGCGAGACACCAGTGGAACTGGCCTTTAACCAGGTCTCCAAGATTTAGTACGTAGGAAAGGAAACACCCTCTCATGGCCCCGAAGAAGAAGGTCGCCGGGCTGATCAAGCTTCAGATCAAGGCTGGCGAGGCCAACCCCGCGCCGCCGGTCGGACCCGCACTTGGTCAGCACGGCGTGAACATCATGGAGTTCTGCAAGGCGTACAACGCCGCGACGGAAAGCCAGCGCGGCAACGTCATTCCCGTGGAGATCACCGTCTACGAGGACCGCAGCTTCACCTTTGCGCTCAAGACCCCGCCCGCGGCACGGATGTTGCTCAAGGCCGCCGGTATCGCCAAGGGCTCGGCCGAGCCGCACAAGACCAAGGTCGCCAAGGTGACCTGGGACCAGGTGCGCGAGATCGCCGAGACCAAGAAGGCTGACCTCAACGCCAACGACATCGAGGCCGGCGCCAAGATCATCGCCGGAACCGCCCGCTCCATGGGCATCACCGTCGAGTAGTAGCCCCACTCGACGAATGTCCTGAGCACGACGAAGCGGGCCGAGGAACGAGGCCCAGCGCAGGAGTGCGAAGGAGTATTCGGAGAGAAACGGAACCGTGGGAGGGCCAGCTTCGGCCCGACTTTCACCACGACCAACCATCTGAGATTGGATAACCAATGAGCAAGAACAGCAAGGCTTACCGCGCCGCCGCCGAGAAGGTGGACCGCGACAACCTCTACACCCCGTTGCAGGCGGCCAAACTCGCCAAGGAGACGTCCTCGACCAAGCAGGACGCCACCGTCGAGGTCGCCATCCGGCTCGGTGTCGACCCGCGTAAGGCCGACCAGATGGTCCGCGGCACCGTCAACCTGCCGCACGGCACCGGTAAGACCGCCCGCGTCGCGGTGTTCGCGGTCGGTGAGAAGGCCGAGCAGGCCATCGCCGCCGGCGCCGACGTGGTTGGCAGCGACGACCTGATCGAGAAGATCCAGGGCGGGTTCCTCGACTTCGACGCCGCGATCGCCACCCCGGACCAGATGGCCAAGGTCGGCCGCATCGCCCGCGTGCTGGGCCCGCGTGGTCTGATGCCCAACCCGAAGACCGGCACCGTCACCCCCGATGTCGCCAAGGCCGTCTCCGACATCAAGGGCGGCAAGATCAACTTCCGGGTCGACAAGCAGGCCAACCTGCACTTCGTCATCGGCAAGGCGTCGTTCGAAGAGACCAAGCTGGCGGAGAACTACGGCGCCGCCCTCGACGAGGTGCTGCGGCTCAAGCCGTCGTCGTCCAAGGGCCGCTACCTCAAGAAGGTCACCATTTCGACGACGACCGGCCCCGGCATCCCGGTGGACCCGGCCGTCACCCGCAACTTCGCGGCTGAATAGCACTCAGCGAAAAGCCCCCGCACGCGCTCGCGCGTGACGGGGGCTTTTTTGCTGGCTGGTGGGATCTAGCCGGCCTGCTTGACGTAGCTGACCAGACTGACGTCCAGCGCCTCATCGGTGAAGTAGTACTCGCAGCCGCGCAGGTACTTCATGTAGCGCTGGTAGACCTCTTCGGACTGGATCGCGACGGCCTCGTCGTGGTGGGCCTCCAATGCGTCGCCCCAGATCCTGAGGGTCTTGATGTAGTGCGGCCGCAGCGAAAGCGCCTCGGGCACAGTGAAACCGGCCTTCTCACCGTGCTCCACCATCATGTTGGTGGTGGGCAGCCGGCCGCCCGGGAAGATCTCGGTCAGGATGAACTTGATGAACCGCGCGGTCTCGAACGTCAGCTTCTTGCCGCGCGCGTTGAGCTCATAGGGGTGGAAGCTCACGCTGCTCTGGATCGTCATCCGGCCGTCGGCCGGCATGATGTCGTAGCTGTTTTTGAAGAAGCTGTCGTAGTTCTCGAAACCGAAGTGCTCGAACGCCTCGATGGAGACGATCCGGTCCACCGGCTCGTGGAACTGCTCCCAGCCCTGCAGCAGGACCTGCCGTGACCGGTCGGTGTCGATGGCGTCCAGCAGGCTCTGCGAGTACGCATGCTGATTTTTCGACAGGGTGAGACCGATGACGTTGACGTCGTACTTCTCGACGGCGCGCTTCATGGTCGCACCCCAGCCACACCCGATATCCAGCAACGTCATGCCGGGCTTCAGGTCCAGCTTGTCGAGGTTCAGGTCGAGCTTGGCCAGTTGGGCTTCTTCCAACGTGGCGTCCGGCGGCTCGAAGTACGCGCAGCTGTACATCCGGGTCGGGTCCTGGAACAGCGCGAAGAAGTCATCGGACAGGTCGTAGTGGGCCTGAATGTTCTCGAATTTCGGACGCATATCTGCGGTCCGGGTCGATTTGTCCACCATTTTTGACTGATTGCCTTCCTGATGAAACCCGCTGTGACCGGACGCGATAACCGCCTTGTCGTCCGTTCCGGTCAACTGTTGCAGCTTAGCGGGTCGGGGGTGAATCGGTTGACGTGAAATGTAGCCAAGCCGGATCCCGCGGCAGGCCGATCCCGACTATTTCTGCAAGGTGTACTGGTGGACGCTGGTGTTTCCGTTGCGGAACAGCTCCACACAGCCATTGAGGTACTTGTCGAAGCGGTCGTAGGCCTCTTGGCCCTGAACCTCGATCGCCCGCTCCTTGTTGGCCGCCAACATGGCCGCCCAGTCCTGCAGGGTGCGTGCGTAGTGGAATCCGATCTCGTCATCCCGGGTCACGGTGAAACCGGCGTCGGCGGCGTACTTGCGGGGCAGCCACGCCGACGGAAGCTGTCCGCCGGGGAAGATCTCCCGCATGATGAACAGGGTGAACTTCGCCAGGCTCATCGTCATCGGGATGCCCTTGGCCTGCGCTTCGTCCTGCCCGCTGATCGCGGTGATGGTGTGCAGCAGCATCCGGCCGTCGTCGGGCAGCGCGTTGTAGGTGATGTCGAAGAAGGCCGGCCAGCGGTCGCGGCCGAAGTGCTCGAACGCCCCGATCGACACGATCCGGTCCACCTTGTCGGTGAACTCCTCCCAGCCCTGCAGGCGCACCTCGACGTTGCGGTTGGTGTCCACCTTGGCCAGCTTGTCGATGGCGTACTGGCGCTGCTCGCCGCTGAGGGTGAGCCCGATGACGTTGACGTCGTACTTCTCCAGCGCCCGCTGCATGCAGGCCCCCCAACCGCAGCCGATGTCGAGCAGCGTCATGCCGGGCTCCAGACCCAGCTTGCCCAGCGCCAAGTCGAACTTGGCGATCTGCGCCTCGTCGCAGGTGGTGTCCTTGTCCGGGTAGAACCCGCAGGTGTAGCCCATGGTCGGACCTAGGAAAAGCTCGTAGAACTCATTGGAGATGTCGTAGATCGACTGCAGTTCCTCGTACTTCGGCTCCAGCTTGGGCATGGCTCAGTTCACTCGCGATCTTCTCAAAATGGGGGGAGAGTGTGCACAGACTACCGTTGCTCAGCTGTTATGAGCACTTCGGTGTGGCTTTGGCGACGTAAGGACCACCGCCATAGATCACCGCGCGGCGGCAAATGTCGTGGTCAGCTCACTGATCACCGGATCCCACAACTCTTCGGGCAGGTCGTGACCCATGCCCTCGAACAGCACCAGCCGGGCGCGGTCGATGGCATCGGCGACCGCCTTGCCTCCCGAGGGCCGCATCAGCTTGTCGGCCAGGCCGTGAATGACCACAGTCGGCGCGGTGATCAGTCGGTCATAGGCGGTCAGGCTGCCGCTGGCCAGGATGGCGCCGAACTGCCGGGCGATGCCCCACGGGTAGTAGCTGCGTTCGTAGGCCTCGATGATGTTGGCCCGAAGTTGGTCTTCCGGCGCCGGGTAGCGCGGACTGCCGATGATCCGGCTGGCCCGCACCGCGTTGTCGATGATCACCTCACGAGGGGAGTCCGGTGAGGGCCCGGTCAGCAGCGCCATCAGTGCGCGCGGCGCCGGCGGGGGAAGAAAACGCCGGTTGTTGCTGGAGAAGATGACGGCCAGCGAACGCGTGCGGGGCGCGAACCGTGCGGCGAACACCTGCGCGATCATGCCGCCCATGGATGCGCCGACCACGTGCGCCTGCTCGATTCCGAGGTGATCCAGCAGGGCGGCGGCGTCGTCGGCCATGTCTTCGAGGGTGTAAACGGCCGGGCTGGGCTTGCCCATCCAGAACCGCGCCATCCGGGGCACCAGTGCGCCCCGGGCATGTTCGCGGCCCAGCTTGCTGGACAAGCCGACGTCGCGGTTGTCGTAGCGGATGACGCGCAGACCCTCGGCGACCAGCTTCTCGCAGAACCCGGTGCGCCACAGCAGCAGCTGAGCGCCCAGCCCCATCACCAGCAGCACCGGCGGATCCTCGGGGTTTCCCAGATCTTCGTAGAAGATCTCCAGATCGCCCGAGCGGGCGGTGCCGCTGCGCATCTCCACCAAGGTCAGACTCCCGGGTCGTCGTTGTCTTTGTGCTCGCGGCTGACATCGACCATGAAGTTGGCGAAGTAACCGGTCAGCTGTGGGTCGGACATCATCTGCCAGCGCGGCGCCAGCAGTTTCATGTAGCGCTCCACGTAGAGGAACTGCTTGCCGATGAGCACCAGCTCGCGCGGCAACTTGACGTCGTAGGCATCGGCCAGTGCGCCGAGCTGCTTGCCGATCTCGGAGTAAGACATGTCGCCCAGCGATTTCATCGTCAGCGGGGTGGCGAACGCCTCGAGATCCTTGGCGGCCTGGCCCTCGGGTTTGACGGTGCCTACCGCGCCCATCAACACCACGATCTTGCCGGCCGCGGCGTGATCCTTCTTGACCAGCAGCGCGTAGACCAGCTCGCGCAGCAGCCACCGGGTGCGGGCGTCGATGCGGCCCATGATCCCGAAGTCCAGGAACACCACCCGGCCCTCGTCATCCACCAGCAGATTGCCCGCGTGCAGGTCGCCGTGGAACAACCCGTGCCGCAGCCCGCCCTCGAAGGTCGAGAACAGCAGCGCCTTTACCAGCTCCACGCCGTCGAAACCGGCTTTGCGGATGGCGAGGGCGTCGTCGATGCGGGTGCCCGCCACGCGCTCCATCGTCAGCACCCGCTCGCTGGTGAAGTCCCAGTGCACGTCGGGCACCTTGATGTTCTTGCCGAGGGGGGAGGCGTGCAGGTGCGACACCCAGGTCTGCATCGACTGGCCCTCGATACGGAAGTCCAGCTCCTCGGCGAGATTGTCGGCGAAATCGGCGACCACATCACCGGCCGACAGTCGCCGGCCCAGCTTGGCCAGCTCCACCACCTGGGCGAAGCGTTTGAGGATCTGCAGGTCGGCCGCGACCCGCCGGCGGATGCCCGGCCGCTGGATCTTGACCACCACCTCCTCGCCGCTGTGCAGGGTGGCGAAGTGCACCTGGGCGATCGAGGCTGAGGCGATCGGGGTCTCGTCGAACTTCGCGAACAGCTCCTGCGGTTCGGCGCCCAGTTCCTCGACAAAAAGGGCATGTACCTCGGCCGGGTCGGCCGGCGGCACCGAGTCGAGCAGTCCGCGGAACTCGCGAGACAGCGGTTCGCCGAACGCGCCGGGACTCGAGGCAATGATCTGGCCGAACTTGACGTAGGTGGGGCCCAGATCGGCGAACGTCTGGGGCAGCTCGCGGATCACCTTCTGCTGGATCGGCCCGGGCCCGAGCAGCCGGGTGAACACCCGGGTGGCGGCGCGGGTGAGCTGCCAGCCCGTTGCGCCGATGCGGGCCGCCTCAACCGGCAGCGGCACCCGGTCCAGCTGGGCCACCTGGCGGGGTGGGGTCGAACTCATTGCTGCAGTCTGCCAAATCAGCGGCGGAAGTTCTCCGCCAGCGCATCGCCTCAGGGCTTGGCACCCGGGCGCCAGGGGGTCAGCCATGCGCCCGGTCGCCGAAAGTCTCCGCTCGGCGGGCGCGCATCCGTAGGTTTGTGTCATGCGGATCCTCGACGTCGAATCGACCGAGAAGTTCGTCGGGCCAGCCGATGCGCCCGCGCAACTGGTCCGCGTCGAATACGGCGAAACCGAGGTGGCGACACCGCTGCGTATCGACGGCGAGGGTCTGGCCGGGGAGGCCGTGGCCGAGCCCGGAAGCGGTGTCGTCGAGGTGCCGGTGACCGTCGACGACCCGGTGCCGGGTCAACAGCGGCCCGCCCAGGTCAACGGCAGCCGGTTCACGTTCACCGTCGCCGAACCCGGCTGGACGATGTTCATGATCGGCCACTTCCACTACGACCCGGTCTGGTGGAACACCCAGGCCAACTACACCAGCGTGTGGACCGAGAGCCCGCTCGGCGCGTGCCGGCAGACCAATGGGTTCGATCTGGTGCGCGGCCACCTCGACTGGGCCCGGGACCACCCCGACTACAAGTTCGTCCTGGCCGAAGTCGACTACCTCAAGCCCTACTGGGACACCCACCCGGCCGACCGCGCCGAGCTGCGCCGGCTGATCGCGCAGGGCCGGGTCGAGGTGATGGGCGGCACCTACAACGAGCCGTCCACCAACCTCACCGACGCCGAGACCACGATCCGCAACCTGGTGGCCGGGATGGGTTTTCAGCGCGACATCATGGGTGCCGCACCGGCGACGGCCTGGCAGCTCGACGTGTTCGGCCACGACCCGCAGTTCCCCGGGTTGGTCGCCGACGCCGGACTGACCTCCAGCGCCTGGGCGCGCGGGCCGTTTCATCAGTGGGGCCCGATGGCCGACCGGGGTGATCCGCGCCGCATGCAGTTCGCGTCCGAGTTCGAATGGGTCGCGCCGTCCGGGCGCGGCCTGCTGACCCACTACATGCCCGCGCACTATGCGGCCGGCTGGTGGATGGACGCGAATACGACCCTGGCCGCCGCCGAGGACGACGTCTACCGGTTGTTCACCGAGATGAAGAAGGTCGCCGCCACCCGCAACGTGCTGCTGCCGGTGGGCACCGACTTCACCCCGCCGAACCGCTGGATCACCAAGATCCACCGGGACTGGAACGCCCGCTACACCTGGCCGAAGTTCGTCTGCGCCGTGCCGAGCGAGTTCTTCGCCGCGGTGCGCGCCGAACTGGAGCAGCGCGGCACGGACCCGTCCCCGCAGACCCGGGACATGAACCCGATCTACACCGGCTGCCACGTCTCCTATATCGACACCAAGCAGGCCAACCGGGCCGCCGAGCAGGCGGTCCTGGACGCCGAGCGCTTCGCGGTGTTCGCCGCGGCGCTCACGGGCGTGGACTACCCGGAGGCGGCACTGGCCAAGGCCTGGGCACAACTGTCCTACGGCGCCCACCACGACGCCATCACCGGCTCGGAAGCCGACCAGGTCTACCTGGACCTGCTGACCGGCTGGCGCGACGCCTGGCAGCTGGGCGCCGACGCCCGCGACAACGCCCTGGCGGTGCTGTCGGGCCTGGTCGATACCGGCCAGGGTGACAGTGCCGTGGTGTGGAATCCGGCGGCCCGCGACCGCACCGACATCGTCACCGTGCACCTGGCGACACCGCTGTCGGCCGGGGCGCGCCTGGTCGCCCCCGATGGAACCGAACTGCCCGCCCACGTCGAACACGGCGGCAGCACCGTCAGCTGGCTGGCCCGCGACGTGCCGTCGCTGGGCTGGCAGACCTACCGGCTGCGGCCCACCGCGGACATCGCCGGCTGGCAACCG
The DNA here is from genome assembly GCF_000972905.1 of Mycobacterium sp. UM_Kg27. NCBI lineage: Bacteria > Bacillati > Actinomycetota > Actinomycetes > Mycobacteriales > Mycobacteriaceae > Mycobacterium > Mycobacterium sp. UM_Kg27. Next base: position 2,631 of record NZ_JRMM01000038.1, on the reverse strand, counting down.
GTCGACGGCACCCGGATCAGCAACGAGGACCACCAGCTGACCGCGGACCCGGATCGCGGCGGCGGTATCACCTCGTGGCGCCAGCAAGGCCGCGAAATGATCGTCGAAGGGGGCCTGGGCAACCAGCTCGCCGTCTACGACGAATACCCCAAACACCCGCAGTCCGGTGAGGGCCCATGGCATCTGGTGCCCAGCGGCAACCTGTTCACCTCCGCGGTCGCCCGCGATGTGACGGTGCAGGCCTACCGCGGACCGCTGGGGGAGCGGCTGGTGGTGTCCGGGCGGATCCGCAACGTGCTGGCCTACACCCAGACCCTGACGCTGTGGCACGGCGTGGACCGGGTGGACTGCTCCACCACCATCGACGAGTTCACCGGCGCCGATCACCTGCTGCGGCTGCGCTGGCCGTGCCCGGTGCCCGGCGCCCTGCCGGTCGCCGAGGTGGCCGACGCCGTCATCGGCCGCGGCTTCGGTCTGCTGCACGAGCCCAGCGGACGCTCGGTGGACACCGCGCGGCACCCGCGGACCCTCGACACCCCCGCGCACCGCTGGTTCGGGCTGTCGGCAACCGCGCGGATCAGCGTCGGCGACGCGAGCCGGGCGGTCGCGGTGGCCGAGGTAGTCACCGCGGGCTCCCCGGCGCGGGAGCTGATGGTGGCGCTGGTGCGCGCCGGGGTCACCGCCACCTGTTCGGTGGCCGAGGGGCCGCGCTACGGCAACCTCGACGTCGACTCCAACCTGCCCGACACCCGTATCGCGCTGGGCGGACCGGACCGCAACGCCTTCACCCGGGCCGTGCTGGACGCCGCCGATCCGGCCTACACCGCCGAGCTGCAACGCCAGCTCGATCGGCACGGCCGGGCCCGGGTGTGGGTGCCGGCCGAAAAGCCCCTCACCGAGGTCTGGGTGCCCGGGGCGGATCTCAGCGCCCCGCGCGCCCTGCCGGTACTGGTGATAGCCGGCCGCGACGACGACGCCTTGGTCGCCGAGATCGCCCGGGTGGCCGACGACCTGGACGACGCCGAGATCGAGGTGGACCAGGACGTCCGCGCCGAGATGGCGCCCTTCCAGGCGCGCACCGTCGCACTGATCAACCGCGGCGTGCCCAGTTTCGCGGTGGATTCCGCGGGCACGTTGCACACCGCCTTGCTGCGCTCCTGCACCAGTTGGCCGTCAGCGGCCTGGGAAGACGGCCCGCGCCGCACCGCGCCCGACGGCAGCGCCTTTCAACTGCAGCACTGGACGCACACCTTCGACTACGCGCTGGTGGCCGGCGACGGCGACTGGCGGCAGCTGGAGATGCCCGCGCGCAGTGCCGAATTCGGCGACCCGCTGCGGGCCGTGGCGGTGACCGGAGGTGGTGGCCGGCTCCCGGCGAGCGGCTCGCTGCTGCGCATCGACCTCGCCGACGGGGTGGGCCTGGGGGCGCTCAAGGCGGCCGGCAACCCGATGGCGCGTGGCAGCGTGCAGCCCGTCGACCCGAACACCGTCACGCTGCGCCTGGTGGAGACGCGCGGCGCCGACGCGGCCGTCACACTGCGCAGCGACCTGGGCCCGGTGACCGTGTTGGGCCGGGCCGATCTGCTGGAGCAGCCGTACGAGCATCCCGCTCCGGACCGGCTGCACGGCTACGAGATCGCCACCGTCACCGCTCGACTCGACATGGAAAAGCGGGGCGACGCCGTTGCTGCTTTGGCCCCCGAATCCGAGGCAGCCCAACCGCTCTACGCCCGCTATTGGCTGCACAACCGCGGGCCGGCGCCGCTGGGTGGGCTGCCGGTGACCCCGGCGCTGCACCCGCACCGGCTCGACACGGACGCGGGCGCTCTACTGAACCTGGAGCTGACGGTGGCCAGCGACTGCGTCGACGCGGTCGTGTCCGGTGCGCTGACGTGGCAGTGCCCGGCGGGCTGGGCGGTCGCGCCGGCCGAACAACCGGTGCGGTTGGCCGCCGGGGACCACACGTGCATCCCGGTGCGGGTGAGGGTTCCCGCCGACACCGGCCCAGGGCTGTATCCGCTGCGCGCGCGACTCGCCCTGTCCGGTGACGTGCCACCGGCGTGGCGCCAGGCGGTGGAGGACGTGGCGGTGGTGCGGGTCGGCGATCCCGGTTCCGGCCGGCTGCTCTACGTCGACGACCCGTCCGCGATCGAAGTCACCGCCGGACGCTCTGCCCGGTTGACCGTCCTGGTCGGCACCGACGCGCACGCCGCCCTGGCGGTCGAGGCGCACCTGATCAGCCCCTGGGGTACCTGGGAATGGGCCGGTCCGCCGGCCCAGGGTGCGGTGGTGCCGGCGCGCGGCCGGGTGGAGCTGAGCTTCGACATCGCCCCGCCGGTGTGGGCGACACCAGGCACCTGGTGGGCGCTGGTCCGGGTCGGCGGCGCGGGTGCGCTGGCCTATTCGGCCGCGGTGCCCCTGGTGGTGCTGGCACCCGTGGGGGTCGACTGATGGCCGCGGTCCTCGCGCTGGATGTCGGTGGCACCAAGATCGCCGTCGGCCTGGTCGATCCCGGCGGATCACTGATCTACGCCGCCACCTTGCCCACCCGGGCCGATCAGGGCACCGAGGTGGTGTGGGCGGTGGTGGCCGAGCTGATCGAGGGTGCCCTGCAACTGTCTCTTATACACA